>NZ_MOMD01000064.1:0-36922 GCF_001983015.1 Frankia sp. CcI156 | reverse complement strand
ATCGCCGCATACTTGATTGCTGTGTACTCGGTTCACAGACTACACCACCGTCATCGGCGACGAAAGCCACCATCCCACCCGGGTCCGACACGTCGGCCGGTGAATGCGCAGGACCTGAGCACGGTCCACGGTCCCCTGGACCGTGCCTTGCCCCCCACAACGTGGCCACCGCGCATGGGACCACCGCGCATGGACCACCGCGCATGGGACCACCGCGCATGGACCACCGCGCATGGGACCACCGCGCATGGGACCACCGCGCGATCATGCGGACCCGACCTCGTGAACGCTCGCGCGGGTCAGTGCTCAGGGCATCCGGGCGACACCGCCGTACCAGCTGACCTGGGCATCGGTCGGGCCGTCCGGGGTCACCTCGGCCCGCCAGCGATGGACGATCTGCACTCCCGGCTCGACGAGCTCCAGACCGTCGAAAAAACGTTCGACTTCGGCGCGGGTACGCGTCGTGAGGGGGATCCCCCGCTGCCGGTAGACCTCGACAAGCCGTCCGGCCTCCCCCGGCGCGGCATCGGCCGTGCAGTGAGTGAACGCCAGATAGCTACCCGAGGGCAGGGCGTCGAGGTAGCGACGGACAAGGCCGTAGGGATCATCGGAATCGGGAAGAAAATGCATGATCGCGATCAGGGACAGCGCGATGGGGCGGCTCAGGTCGAGCGTGTCGCGTACCTCGGCCGAAGCCAGGATCTTCCCCGGTTCCCGCAGGTCGGCGTTCAGATAGGCGATACGACCCTCGGGTGTGCYGGTCAGCAGGGCGCGAGCGTGCACGAGGACGATCGGTACCACCCTTTGGTTACACATGGCAAGTCGTACTCGCATGTCGGCCGTGAGCGCCGATGGGCGCGCATGGCGGTGTTCTGGGCGCGTAGGCGACGGCGGTCCCTTGCTCGGGAGGTTAGGCGGCGGGTGGTCGCCGGACGAGCACGCCCGCGATGAGGGCGGCGACCGCTGGCGGGACGGGCGGGGCCTCGGCGAGCGTTTCGGCCATCCAGCGCGCTACCGCGTCGGCGTCGTCGCCGTCCGACTCGGCATCGTGGGCGTCCCGGGTGCTGGCCGTCGAGCGGAGCGTCGGTCCGCCGGCGTCCGGCACCGCTGTGACGTCGTCCCTGTCTGTGTCMGCCGCGCTGGTCTGCGGCGGCCCGTCTCCGGTCTGCGCTGGTTTGTCGTGCGAGTCGGCGGAGACGGGACGGCGGAGACGGGACGGATCGACCACGGCACCTCACAGAACGGGCGGGGGAATTCGGCGAATAAACGCTAACCGCACTATCCGTTCCTGCCAAGTGCACGCATTCCGTCAACCACCCCTGCCCCGTGGCCATGATTAGATACGATGCCAGTAGTGGCATTAAAGTCTTGGCCTGCTTGGGTACGGGTCAGATGCCCGTTGAGCTGCGCAGATGCGCCACCCCGGGTGTACCCACTAAGCAGGTACACCGTTGGGGCCTCCGTTGGGGCCACGGACGGGGCATCGGTTGGGACATCCGGCAAATCGGAACATTCACCGCGAACCCGACACAAGTATGTGAGCGAGATCACAGTAAAGAGGGGTTCCCTGTGGGCCTGCTGGCGTCCGCGCCAGATGCCGCTGTCAGGAAGGTCCGACAGCTACGGCTGTCGCTCGCCGTAAAGCGCGCGAGCTGTCCTCGCTACCGGAGAACTGCACAGAAAGGGACCACATCACGCATCCGCGGCCCGCTCTTATACTTTGAACAGTACCCGTTKGGTATTTAAGTCGCGGAGTGTTTGGGTGGGTGTGGAAGGTGCTGYGAGCTGCGCCAGGTCGGCATCTCAGACCCACCCATCTTTACGGGTGGTCCGGTGGGCGGGCCGATGGGTGGTCCGGTGGGCGGACGGACGGGAAGTTGGACAATTCATACCGAACGGGGGGAACGTAGCGGACCCATGTGGGAGCCTGCGAGCGTGCGGATGCCCAGCGGCCGGGGGCCGTCCAGATGTGAACACGTGGCCTGTAGGGCTACGAGTCGGGCTGTCCTCGGGCAGTCCCAGCGGAGCCGGTGGCCTGCGCCAGCGGCGCGCCCTTGCGGGGTCGCCGCTCAAACAGGGGACCGGCACGGAGACCGGTACGGCTACCCGATGGGCAGGGGATATGCCGACACAGCGAGGCTCCCGGACGACGCCAGCGCGTCCGGCCGCGCCCTCGGCATCCGGGGCGTCGCGGTTGGTTCCCGGCGGCGGCAGCGGGGGCAGGTGGCCGGTTGGCGCACGCACGTCATGGCGTCGATCACCAGCCGGTCCGCCGGCCGCATCCGTACGCGGTCGGAGGCGTCCACCAACCGGTGAACGTCGGTGCCGTACGCGGTCGCCAGCAGCGCGAGAATCTGCGGGGTGAGCCTTCGCCGCGCAGACGTATCCGGCCAGTGCTCCAGTTCACACAAATAGGGGCCGGTGATGGAAGCCCTGCCGTCCGGGTCAAGGCCGAGACGGGCCGCTTGCCGGTTGATATGGTCGGCGGCTTGTAGCTGCGTCCAGCCGTGCGCGTGGCGGAAAGCGGCGCGGGGGCGAAGTTGATAACGTCGGATGAACTCACCTGCTATCTCAGCCTGCGTCATTCCCGCATGCAACAGGTGGACCCGTAGCGCATTCTGTTCCGCTCTTCCCCCAGCTCGCCCCATGTTCCCCCCTTTCCCGGTCAGGTTGCGATGCGTCAGGCCCGGTGTGTCATGGCTTCGGGCGAGCGTCGGCCGGTCGGGGTCTGGTGCCACGGGTCCAGCGCGCGCAGCGCGTCAGCGACCCGCCGCAGGGTCTCCGGGTCGGTGCGGTAGACGACCGGTGCGGTAGGCTGCGGCCCGACCCTCGGTCGCCGCGTCGGCATCGGCGTAGGGGCCTGCGTCGGCGGCGCGGTCCGCAAACCACCGGGAATCTCAGCCCAGACAACTTTTCCKCCGGTCTTTACTCTCCACCACGACCATTGGCGCGACAGCGCGTCGACCATCAACAGGCCACGTCCGTCCTCGCTGAACACGTCCGGGCTTTCGATACGGGGAGCGGTGTCGTTCCCGTCCCACACTTCGACAAGGACGTTCCCGCCTGTGGCGGTAAGCCGTATGGCCACCACGTCTTCCGGGCGGCTCGCTTTCACCGCATTCGAGGCCAATTCACACACGACGAGTTCGGCGCTACTGACGGCGTCCGTGTCCACCGACCATTCCGTGAGCGTGCGGACCGTGCTCGTACGCACCTCGGGGACTGCGGCGGCTGTCGGGGGGAAGTGCGCCACGGCCACACGGACCACCGGCGACGGGTCGGCCGCTGTCATGCCGAGCCCCTGATCGTGTCTGGCCGGTGTCCGGTCGATATGGCACACGAGATCATCCCCGCCCGTCGTCGCTGGCCTGGCGCTGTCCCCGCCGGGCCTTGCCTTGCGGCGGTACGTCCGGCGGGGACAGCGGACTGTGCGGGGGACAGCCCGTGCCGTGGTGCGGCCTGCGTGACCTGATCTGCACGGATCGTCCCCTGCCAGGGCATCATGACCCTGTGCACTTCCGGATGCAAGTACGCTCGGAAGTACATTTGAACTTGTTGTGGTCCCTGTGGCCAGGGAGGGACGCGACGGTGCCAGACTGTGACGTCACCTGGTCAACACGCAGTGGAGGGGACGTGGCAGCACGATCGGGGCCAACGGTCCGACGACGCCGACTCGGCCTCGAACTACGGCAGCTGCGCGAAGCGGCCGGTCTGACCGCAGCGGAAGCGGCGAAGGCCATCCGCGGTTCCGAGGCCAAGATCAGTCGGATGGAGAACGGACTCGTCTCGTTCCGCGCAATCGACGTCAGCGATCTCCTGCACGCCTACGGCATCACCGACGACGCCCGCCGAGAGGCGATCCTCGCGCTGGCCAAGGAGACACGACAGCCCGGCTGGTGGCACACCTACGGGGACGTCGTGCCGCGCTGGTTCGAGGTCTACGTAGGACTCGAAGCCGAGGCAAGCTACATCGCGACGTTCGAGGTACTGCTCGTCCCCGGCCTGCTCCAGACCGCCGACTACGCCCGCGCGGTCATGCAGGCCGCGACGCCACAGGTCAGCGACGCCGAGATCGACCGCGCCGTCGAACTCCGGCTCGGCCGCCAGAAGGTACTGACCGCCGACCCGCCGCCGCAGCTCTGGGTGATCCTCGACGAAGCCGCCGTCCGCCGCACCGTGGGCGGACCAGACGTGATGCGCGCCCAGCTCGCCCACCTGATCGACATCTCCCGCCGTCCCGGCATCACGATCCAGGTACTCCCGTTCCACCTGGGCGCGCACGCGGGCATGGGCGGCTCGTTCGTCCTGCTGGGTTTCCCGGACGGCGACAACGCACCGGAGATCGTCTACATCGACCAGGCAACCGGAAGCCTCTACCTCGACCGGCCCGGAGACGTCAGCCAGTACCGAGAGCGGATGGATAGGCTTCGGGCATCCGCCTACGATGAGAACGCATCGCGACGGGTGATCGCAGACGCGATGGAAGGTACCGACGATGACCACGCTACGTGACAGCCAGCTCCACTGGCGCAAGAGCAGCTACAGCAACGGCAACGGCGGCAACTGCGTCGAAGTCGCCGACCTGCCTGACGGCGGCCGAGCCGTCCGGGACTCCAAGGACCGTAGCGGCCCGACCCTCGTCTTCACCGCCGCCGAGTGGGCCGCGTTCGTCGCGGGCGTCCGCGACGGCGAGTTCGGCTCCTGACACCAGGCCCGGCGGCCACCGGGACCGGGCGCGCGGGCGTCGCAGGCGGGGGTCTCCCACGCCCAGCGACGCCCGCTTTGCTGTGAAGAACGCGAACGCGATCAGTCCAGACCACGTGACGGTGTCGTACAGCTTTCCTTGATAGTCGTCCTATCAAAATCTGGGCGACGCAAAACCAACGCGCATCCACGCATGCTAGACAAGCGTGTAGATTCCGTGTTTGAGCGGCAAAGGTGCTCGGACCTCGTGGCTCTCCRACCACGTCGTCGATCACGAGGGCGATACGTGAGGGGCACTCTTTGTGGCCACCATTCTAGGATCGTACAGATTCGTAGTGGAGGGCCGGTGCGCGTTCGAGATCTAAGATGAAGCTGCGGGGCGGCTCGTTGGATTCGCTGTCCAGGGTCAGAATGTAGCCTGCGGCCRTGTAGGTCGTGGGCCCGGTGCGGGTGAGGCGGTCGCGAGTGCCACGGCGCCACAGATAAAGATCCCCATTGTGTCGTGAGAGTTGGAGCCTGCCAGGGACTTGGTCGCAAATGTATGCGCCAAGGCTGGTGTGCTGCGCCGCTTCGCGGTCATGTGGGTCGGACGGCCCAGCCGGAACCGCGGCCTTTTGGYGTGCGTCGACTACCTGTGTGAGGAAGCGGGCGATGTCTTGGTTAGGATCACCTCGGAGGGCCGCGAGAGCCCCGGYGGCGATATGGTCTGCGGCGATTTCGGCATGGTTGGATAGGCAAACGACGTGCAGGCCCTCGTACGTGAGGTGGGTGGATGCGGAAAATCCCTGTTCGTGGCCGTGGTGGAAGACGGTGCCACGTGCGGGCCGAGGGTCAGCGTATAGGCCCGGGCCGTACAGATGGGGTTGATGGTCGCTGGCCCGATAGGAGATTTCCTTTCCAAAGGGTAGCGATTCCTGACGGGGTTCGTTCCATTCCTGCTGGAGAAAGCCAAGCCAGCGGTCCAGGTCGTCCACATTGCACCACAGCGATCCCGGTCCGGGCAGAGCGACCGGGGTTTCGCAATGTTCCCATCCGTTGCCGGTAGGCCGGTAGCTGGCGGCGGCCCCGGGGACTACTTCGCGAGGATCGGCTTTAAAGTGCGCGGAAGGCATGCCGAGCGGGGAGAACAGCAGGGTCCGGGCAAGTTCGTCGAGGCCGGTCCCATGAACAGCCCTGAGGATCTGCGCGAGAAGGAGATAGCCGGTGTTGCTGTAGAGGAAACGGCCCGGTGGGACCGCTCGTTTGGTCTGCCGGTAGGCCAGTCCCAAAAGATCGTCGGCGGTGTAGTGGTCCAGCTCACGGAATCCGGCCAGAGACAGCAGGGTCTCGGCATCGCGGACGCCGCCATGGTGGACGACGAGATCCGCGACAGTGAGGCCAGGTATCTGAAGGCGAGGCAGGAAATGCCGCGCAGGCTGGTCGAGAGCCAGCCTGCCTTCCCGAGCCGCCTGAACGATCAGGTAAGCAGTGATCTGCTTACCTGCCGAGCCGATGTTGAATGTCGTTGTCCGGTCAATGGCGACGTTGTGTTCGAGGCGAGCCTTGCCGACGTGCGCGTGTACGGGCGGCTCGTCCGGTGGACGCACGAGCAGGGAAACCCCAGGGCTCTGATCCTCCACAATAGCGGCGGTCACAAGGCTAGGGCCTCCTGGTAGATGGTGTGCAGACAGCCACGTAGCCCAACGTCATCGACGAGGGCGAGAGCCTGCGCGTGGTCGTGGATGGTGGCCGCGAGGAAGCGGCGCTGCTCGTCGAGATAGCCAGTCAGAAACCGAGCAATGGCGCCCTCCGCAGATCCCAGAACGCGGGACGTGTAAATCATCATAAGCGGGAAGGCCCAGCACGCGTGCAAGAAGCCGAAGGCGGGGCGGTTGGTCCCCTTCCACGGAGAGAAGAAGCGGGGTTCCTCAGGCAAGGTACAGCCMGTGGCGGCGAACGCGTCGTTGAGCCAGTTGTGCCCAGCCTCATGGACGAGGTCGCGGGCGAGTACGGCGGGCTCACCGTAATGATCGCAGAAGACTGTGCCCGGCAGTCGGGTGATGGTCCAGCTATCCAAGGTGTCACCGACGGACTTCTGGCGAAGGAGGCAGAGCACGACGGCGTGGCCAGCAAGCAGGTCCGCAAAGCCGATCTCGGCTGCCACGGCGTACGCGGCGCTCGCGATCTCCCTCAGCTTGTCGGGGGCCGAGACTGTACCGGGGCCAAGAACGTAGTAGGGCGTCTCGGAGATCTCTGAGCGGGACAGGCGGGCCAAGTCAGGGGCCACAACGACGCGCGGTCCGACTGCCGTAGGTGTTGACAGCGCCGGGGCGTTCGCGTCGGGATGTTGTCTGTACCAGTCGAAAATGGCGGGTTCGCGGTCACGAGCAGCTGCCTCTGCCCCTTGAAGAACATGGTGGGCAAGCGTGTAGGCGGTTGCGACAGAGGCCCGGGTAAGGGAAGCGTAGGTGGAACACGTGGTAGCCGGATCGACGAGGTCGCGAATTCGGCGGGTCCGCTTCTGGTGTAGGTGGTGGATAGGCGCGAAGGCAAAGGCAGCCTGCACGTCCACGGTCGGGCTCCCGAGTCAAGTGTGAGCCCTGGGGCCAGAAGAATCCTGACCCCAGGGCATGCCACGGTCGGCGTGGGCTTCTACGCCTGCGTCGAGGACGGGTCCGTCTCGGTGCCGGTTGTCCAGCCGTCGGCCGAAACGCTGGAGGTGTGGGAAGTGGTTCGGACACCCGTGTCGTCACCGCGAAGGTTCTCCACGGCGGCGAGGAAGTCGTTGAACCGGTCGTCGCTGTCCATGTTGGCCATCCTTCTTGATGGTGGGGATGTGTGAGGAGGGTGGTTCGCTGGGATTGGGGGTGCGCGCGACGTTGGCATCGCCGAGTCCTTTCGTCAGAGTCTCATCCGTCGTGGTGAACCGGCGCAGCAGCATCTGCGGCGGCCTGGTGCAGGGCATCACGCAGGTCACCCATTGCGGGCCGGTCACCTGGTATGGGGGCAAGTGCCGCGACGATCAAGTCCCGAAGGGGCGATGGGACAGCGGAGAGCCTGGGGGCACTTCCGTAGCGGGGAATGTCTGCGCAGAGGAATCGATAGGTTAGGACCGCGAGGCTGAAGACGTCGGCAGTTTCCGTTGCGGTGTTGTAGGCCRTGGCGTACTCGGGGGGCCAGTGCACCTCCGGGCCCCGGCTCACAGGCCCGCGAGGGATGCCGGTGCGGCGCGCGGCACCGAGATCCGTCACGTACCCGCGGCCGTCTTGGATCAGGATATTTTCCTGATAAACGTCTCGGTGCACGATCCCGCGTGTATGAAGGGCGTCGAGTCCGCTGGCAACGTCAGCGAGGATGTTTAGTCCGGCGAGTTGGGAGCGGAGATCCATGGCGACGCTCTGGATGATCAGAGATCGGAAGTTTCCGGTCGGATAGTAAGGCATGGTGTACCAGTCGAAACGATCGGTCTGGCCGGTTTCGAGCAGTGACACAACGTGAGGTGCGTCGGAGGCGTCGCGGGCGAGGTCGATCTCGTGGCGGAAGTCTTCGCGGGTCAATGCCCGCTGTTCCTCTGTCAGTTCGATGTACCAGTAGAAGCCATAGGCGGCTGGCCGTTCGTCCTCGTCGAGTTCCGCCAGCACGTGATTGCTTCCGAAACCGGCCTTGAGAACTATCGGCGGCAGGCTGGCGCGGCTGGCGAGGATGAGGGTGCTGGCGCGGGTAAATGCCAGCAGGTCGTGCACTTGCCATCCGGCGGCGTGGACCTGGTCGAGTACCCAGGACGCTGGATGCAGCGGATGCAGGCGCATGATGTCGTTCCTCATGTCCCGGCCACGATCTGAGGGGCTTGGCGCAGATAGTCCAGGCAGTCGGTCGCCACGCGGTCAACGTCGTGTTCGATGGTGCAGGGATATCGCAGCACGGGAAGACGGGTGGTCTGGGTCCAGATAGTCGCAGCCCGCTGGTAGAGGTCGGCGAGTTGGGTTGCTGTGGCGGGGTCTTCGCCGAAGCGGCGCGCTGCGGTCCTGTGGCCAAGCCTGCTTTCGCACACTGAGGGCGGGGTGGTCAGGAGCACTGTGAGCTGTGGGCAGGCAGGGGTGGCATCGGCCAACTGCTGCACGAAGTCATCAACAGCCTCCTGGTACAGCAACGCGAGTAGACAAGCTGTGGACAGAATGAGTCGGTCAGCGATCACGGACCCACGCGACAGTGCCGGTATGAGGTTGTGTCGGGCGTGTAGTTCCAGGTCCAGACGTACGGCGCGGGTGGCGTCCCGCAGGTCCGGGGCCGGTCGGCCCGCTCGAAGCTCGATGATGGTGCGGGTGGCGTCCAGAGAGAGCCAGGAGAATTGGCCAATGTGTGCAACAGCGATGTTCTCAGCGGCCGCGGCGGCAAGCACGCGGTCGCGTACGGTGCTCTTTCCTGCGCCGGCTATCCCCTCAATGGCCAGGAGCATGCCCGTTACCTCCGGACCGTATCGAAGGTTGGTGGCCGGCTTCGGAGATGAGCCAACTGATGAACTTTGCAACTCGGCCTCGGATCACTGGCTCGGTGCCATGGGYCAGCTGGGAGCCGTAGAACAACGCCGTTCCCGGCGCGGGCGTCACGCTCCACCGTGTGMGGGGCATTCTGGTGAACCAGTCTGCGGAGTGATCGGCACCGTCGTGGGCCAGGCACATCCCGGGCGTGTATCCGTGGACTGAGGCATCCCCAAGGGGAGGGCTCCACAGGTGGTTGCTGGAAGTGGTCTCGACATAGAAGGCTCCGCCTGCGTCCGCATCGTCGATCAGGACGCTGATCCCGGCAATCTGGCGCGGCCAGCGGAGTGGGTCAGGAGCGATCCCGTCGAGGTGTGCGGTGATGTGCTGGCCGGGGCCGTACTCGACGTAGGTCCACGGACGKCACGCCGTGATAGACGGCATGACTCGTGCGAGCACCGGCTTGGCGCGGCTGAAGGCGCGTTGCAGTAATCTTTCGGCCTCGCTCGGGATGTGTGCAACCTCGACGCGGCCAGCCGGCTCGTAGACGGCCATGGCCTGCTCGGCGGAGTGGCCGGGGATTTCGTGGATGGACGTGGTGCGAGCGTCACCGAAACGGGCTGAGTGCTGACCATCCAGGAAACCCGCCATGATCGCGACGAGACGGGTCCGTTCCTTGGCGTCAAGAAACCCTTCGACGCTGCCGACACCTACTGTCTCGGCCATATGTATCACGACTGGCTCCCCGTACGAAGCAGCACGCGACGGACGTCATCGAGGCCGGCACAGTGGTTGAGCCAGCCGACAACCGGACGCTGAGCCGTCGCGCTCAGGTCATCCCACAGCGCCAAGAGTTCCCCGATCAACGGCAGCTCGTCCGCGCTCGGCAGAGTCAGCCTGTCGGCTCTGGTCTCGATCTCGGCCATCACCCGACACGAAACGTGGTGCTGTGCGGCGAAGACACGGCCAAGGCGGTCTGCCGCTGCCCGCTGGCACGCACGGACGATCGCTTCGCCAGGCTGGACGTGGTGGTAGGCGTGGTACTCGGTCTCCACCCAGCACGCTGCGACAGCCTCGGCCGACCCCCTCACGCAACAGGTCGCGCAGCAATCGCTTCCCTGGCCGGGGCAGTCTCGCCGAAACGCGGGGATGGTCGCAGCGACTTCGGCAATGGCAGCCCAAGCAGTCGACGCCAGCAGTCTCTCAACGGTGGGGCGGCGGCTGAGGGCAGAATGGTGGTTGCAGCACGGAGACCCGAGACTCGGATCTACGGACGCGACCGGAAGGGCGGGCTCGATGAAGAGCGCATGAAAGTATACGATCCGTCCGAGAAGCTGATGGATCGTCGACACGTCACCGCCGCCGGTCACGTTGCGTCCAAGGCAAGCCGGTCGGTTGTTGCAGGTTGCACCGAGCAGGCGCAGACAGATCCAGGTGTCGGCTTCTCGCGACGTAGCGCGGCCACGAGCACGTTCGTTGCAGTGTCCACGGCGGCGAAGTACGCCGACCAACTAGCCCCGGGTGCCGGTCGCAGCCGCAGGTCGAGAACGGGCGTGGTCCGCCCCGTGGCCTCGCACGTCAGATCACAGCGGCCGACGAGTWGCTGAGATTGTTCCGGAAGCTCGGGTTGAGCGGTCATCGCCACTCGGCAGAGAGCAGCTGCGGTTGTTGCATATTCAGCCCGGTCACGCGGCAGGATTCCGACCCGTCGTTCGGCAGGAGGCAGTTCCCGGCCGGTGTAGCTGTGACCTTCACAGCTGTCGTAGGTGACGAGTCGCCAGTCGCAAGTGACAGCGTCGACGAGGGAGCGGATGCCGGGCTCAATTGCCTCGTGCCATCGGGGATGTGCGGGGTCGAGGTCGTCAGCCTCGTGGACGCCGGATAGACCTACCGTGTTGATGTTTCCTTCCAAGCTGGTATGAATGCGCACGTCTTCCCGTGGCGCATCCGGGTTGTTCCAGCGCGCGAGGAAGGCGGCGATATCCCGCATGCTATTCGGTTCTCTCGGACTCCAACGCAAGGTTTGACACCATGCGCCCGCCGGGTCGGCAGGTTGCGCAAGCAACGCGGCGATTCCGTYGATCATTCGGATGCGATAATCGCAGTAGGCGTCCTGGTCTCCAGCTAGGTCACTGCGCAATCGGGAGGCGAGGCATCCACCTCCGCAGGCAGTTCGATATTCGCAGGTCGCGCACCGACCCATCAGGTTCCTGGCCCCAGCGAGGATCGTCGAATGCTGCTGCGCGCCGGCCACCTGCTCGATGTCGGCTGTCTGGTCCAGCACAGTTAGGCGAGCTTGCGGCCAGGGCAGCTCGTCGCAGCTACCGAGCCGGCCGTCGGGGTAGAGCGTGAAGACGTGGTCGCACTTCAAGTTCGAGAAATGGCAGAAGGTTGTGTCGAGGCTACGTAGGCGCCTGATCGTCGACACGGCCGGCTCCARCTTCATACGGGTGAAATACCCGGCGCTGATCCAGCGGATCGTAGCTGCGATCACGAAGTCGGCGTACTGGTCCGGATCGA
Source organism: Frankia sp. CcI156 (assembly GCF_001983015.1). Lineage (NCBI taxonomy): Bacteria > Bacillati > Actinomycetota > Actinomycetes > Frankiales > Frankiaceae > Frankia > Frankia sp. CcI156. The sequence goes on along the minus strand of NZ_MOMD01000064.1, from coordinate 25,241 downwards.
TCGCCCAACTTGGATCTGTCTCATCCGCAACATGGGCTTGCTGAAGCTGTCGACTGATCGGTAGGCGACGGCCCGGAACCGCGGTGGGACGTCGGACGGAGGCGTCGAAGCACGGAACGAAACTGACCGCGTTAACCGCATGGAATCCGGCGATATGGTCTAGGACAGCCTCGGCYCGGCTCAGGATGGACGGAGTGACGGCACAGATGACGCCCGCCTGACGGCCGCGGTCAGCCAGCAGTTGCAAGGCTGCGGCCACGCGCGGGTACACGGGCCTGCCGTCGTAGCCGACCCGCCATCTGTTTCCTTCAGAATCCCCGTCCAACGAGATGCCGATCCGCAAGTCGGGACAGACCTCCTCGAAGAGGTCCAACCACTGCTCATCCAAGAGCACGCCGTTGGTCTGAAGTGAAACACCGACGACCGAGGGCTGCGCCGCGAGAGCAGAGAGCACGTCGGCGACGTGAGCAATACCGGCAGTAAGTGGCTCCCCGCCGTGTAGCTCCACAACGATACGCCTACCCCGGAAGAGTTCAGCGAGCCGGTGTACCTGACCGGCGTCGATCCGCGCCCCTCCCGGGGTCGCCTTGCGCTTCTCATAGCAGTAGAGACAATCGATGTTACAGGTCTCGCCGCGCAACTTCAGAATCACCGAAACGGCACTCGCAGAGTCTGCCACATCCAAGCTCCGGTAAAGCAGGTCAATTTCTTCCCGCTGCCCGGTATTGTGACTCATGACCTGCCTCCATAGTGCCGAGGGAAAGCAAAGGGTCTCAGTCGTACAGGCGCCCTAGCAAAGCTCCTTGCCCGGACTGAAGAATGTGGGCCGCCTCCAGTGGCACCCAGAAGCACTCGAAGTGGGTGGGCTCCTGTTCACCGTCATGGTCTTCCTGGCTGGCCCACCGGTCCGGCGCGGGCTCGGTGATCTCAAGATGGAAGACGTGGCGGCGCTGTATCTCGAACCGATACGGACTGATGTCGTATTCGACCTCACCGAGTTTGCGCACGATCTTGAAGTCCGTCAAGCCCGTTTCCTCGCGCGCCTCCCGCAGGGCTGCCTTCTCCGGGGTCTCGCCCTCGCGGATGCTGCCGGCCGGCACCTGGATGCCAACTTCCTCGTAGCTATAGTCGGTGTGCCGGAACACCAGCAACTTGCCATCGCGCACAATATAACACAACACTTTTTCCTTGATGCTCTTTTCGGGCATGAAGAACTCTCCTCTTGTTGGAGTCAGGAGGCGCGGCTCACCGCATCTTTGGTCGACCGAGCGCGCCACCGCGAGTCGCGATCCCATGGCGAGAGCCCATGCGATCATCGTTTCCGGCGAGCGGCAAGTATAGAACGGTCACCATCACAGTCCCGCACCACCTTGAGTCCGCCGAGCTGCTGATCATGACGCAACTGCATACGCGTCGGGTCCAGCGACGCCCGCCGAGTCTATCGGGACGAGCGTGACTTCGTGCTCACTCTGAGAAGATGCGGGCCGAAGCGCGAGCCGCTGGGTCACCTGATCGGCTCGATCGGTGAGCAGGCTTGCGGGCAGCTGACGAGGTCTTCCCAGTTCACAGCCCTATGGCCGACTGGTGGGCACCCGATCCGGCGTCATGCAGACTGGACGCCACCGCGGCCCCGGCAAGCCGGCGGGCCTGGTCCTGATTTGGATCTGGGAGTCTTACAACGATGCCGGGGAACGCGATTCGGACCGGTCTGTCTGGCGACCAGTGAGTCCGAGTCCGGACCTGGACTCCGATCACGTTCCGTCAGCGGCCCCGACGCCGGGTCGGCCACCAGTCCGGACCGACGCCGTTGCTTGGCCCGGTGATGTAGATCGCCGAGGAGGTGCCTCACGGCTTCGTCACGGGTCCGGTAGCTGCGCCCCGGCGGGAATCTCTGATGCCATGGGGAGCCATCCCCGGGTGCCGTCCGCCAACGCTGGCGAGGCACGATCATGGCATGAGCTGCGACGCCTCAGATCGACTGGCAGGGCCGAAGGTCTTGATCTTCCATTGATCTGGAGGCAAGTCGCTGTGACAGTGGTTGCGAAGCGGAAGGCTGCGGTCGCGGCGGGGCAGGCAAAACAGATCGCCAAGCGTGGGCGGGCTTTCCATACTGGGCCGGGTGGAGATCGATAGCCGGGTGAGGGCCCGGTATGAGCTGGTTGACGAGGACGACCGTCTGTGGCGGCCGGGCCTGGGTGACCTGGTCCGGCTGCGGACCTGGGACATCTTCGCGCGGTTCCTGCCCGGGCACGGCCGTGTTGTGGATGTCGGTGGCGGTCCGGGGACGCACGCGGCGCATCTTGCCGGGCGCGGCTATGACGTTCTCCTTGTTGACCCGGTCGTCCGCCATGTCGAGAGGGCGCGGGCCCGGTCCCGGTCGCAACCGCACGCGCCGTTTCGCGTCGAGCTGGGTGAGGCCCGTCGTCTTCCCGTTGCCGATCAGACGGCCGACGTCGTGCTGCTGATGGGCCCTCTCTATCACCTTGTCCAGCGGGATGACCGGGTCGCGGCGCTGCGCGAGGCGGCCCGGGTCCTTCGGCCGGGTGGTGAGGTTCTGGTCGAGGTCATCGCCCGGCACGCCTGGGTCCTCGACGCGACGAAGAAGGGCCTGTTGGGAAGCGGCGAGATCTGGGACGACTTTGACCGCAACCTGCGTGTCGGCCTCAGCCAGGACCCAGCCCAGTCGGCCGCCGGCGGCTTCTGGGCCTACTTTCACCACCCTGAGGAGCTGCGCGCGGAGTTCGACCTCGCCGGCTACCAGGACATCCGCCTGGTCGCGGTGGAGGGTTTCGCCTGGCTGYTGGGCGACCTGGAACAGCGGATGGCCGACCCTGGCGATCTGCTCAGGGCGGTCCGCCTGACCGAAACCGAACCGTCGATGCTCGGAACGAGCGCTCATGTCATCGGCGTGGCCCGCAAGCCGTAGGGCTATCGGCTGACCTGTCCAGCGCGTCGGGATGCCTCAGGCACTCTGGCGGCGCCTCAGCGCAACTGGCGAGGGACACGCGCGGCCGGTTCGTGGTGGTGAGCCCGTCGTCGGCCATGCGACAACCGTCGTTGTCGCCCGTGCTCCGACAACCATGGTTGTCGTGCAAGATCGCTGTGCAGATTGGGCGCCCAGCGCGGGTAGTCACAGCGGACTGGTCGCGGACTGGTCAATGTGGACCATTGATCGCTGGCATCGGCCGCGCGTGTCACAGCGTCGCAGGTCAAGGCCCTGGTGTCCCGGACGCGCTGTGCCGCTGGCTTTGCACGATCCCGCTGTGCCATCGCATCCTGTCCCATTGGGGGCGTTTGCCGGCACGGTGCCGCGCGCCCCGTTCGAGCTGTCGAGATCGTGCACAGCGTGCCTCCGTCACGGCGCGGGCAACGGCGCCCCCGTGACGGTGGCACTCCCGCCGACTCTTTGGCCCCGCACGCTCGGCCCGCCAACAAGTCCACGGACGCAGCAGGGGGGAAGAGGGGGCCGGAAGGGCGGTTCGGCGTGCCAGCGTGGCTCTCAGCCGCCATGGCGGGCAGGTATGACGAAGGCCCCCGGCAAGCTGCCGGGGGCCTTCGTCGGCGGTGGGGGGCTACCGGGGGTCGTTGAGGTCTCGCCACACGATCCGTACGCGCTGTGCCTTGTCGCCCTCGACGGTTCCGTTCCCGCCGACGATCACGCCGTCGATCAGTTGGGTGAGGATGACCCGCTTGGCCGCGATGTCCTCGCCGAGTCCGTCCCAGCCCGCGGCGCCGTCCACGGGCAGCGTGGCGCGTCGTCGCGCGCTGGTGTGCATCCGGGCCTCGGTCTCGCGGATCTGGCGGACGATGGCCTTGTGGGCGTCGTCGTAGGCGTCGTCTTCCATCTTCCCGGACGCCCACCGGTCCGCCAGCGCGCTCTTGCGGGCCTCCAGCGTCGCCAGCGCGGCGGCCCCAGGGTCCTCCGTCGCGGCAGGCTGGAGAACCAGCTCGTCCAGACGCTTCCGCACGGCAGCGGAGACCAGCCCGACGAGGAAGGCTTCCCCGATGCGGACCTTGGCCGGACAGCGGCCGTCGCGCCGCTGGCAGTAGAGCCGCGTGCCGTTCGTGCCGTTCCCGGTCAGTTTGTGCCCGCAGGACGCGCAGTAGACGAACCCGGCCAGCAGGCGCCGCACCTTCTGCGCATCGGTGTTGGTCCGCCGCCGTGCGTCGGTCAGGATCGCCCGGACCTGSTCCCACGTGTCGACGTCCAGCACAGCGGGCCACGCCGCTTGGCCCATGACCGCGATGGCTCCCGTGCTGCGCCGCGTGCTGCGGGTCTGGTAGCCGCGCATCCCGATCAGACGCGGGTTGACCATCATCTCCTTGAGCGTGGTCGGGTCCCACGGACGGCCCGTCACGGTCRCCACACCGTCCGCCTGAAGCTGGCGCGCGATGGCGCCCAACGGCACGCCCGCCAGCACGTCAGCGGCGATACGGCGGATGACCGCCGTCTCCTCGGGGATGACCGCGTGGAAGTCCCGTACCGGCTTGCCCGCGTGGTCGGTGGCGACGATCGGCCCGTAGCCGTAGGCCCGGCGTCCGCCGTGGTGGCGGCCCTGCTCTGCCCGCTGCTGGGCGGCCCGCGAGACACGCTCCGCCGTGCGTTCGGCCTCGCCCGCGTCGATCGAGAAGATGATGTCGGCCATCATCCGGCCATCGGCGGACGTGAAGTCCATGGTGGTGCCCTTGACCGGTACCAGGATGACGTTGCGGTCCCTGAACAGCTCGATCACGCGCATCCGGTCGGGCCGGTTGCGCAGGAACCGGTTCGACGTCCACGAGATCACCGCGTCGATCTCGCGAGCGGCGGCCATGGCCAGGATGTGTTCGAACTMCGGCCGGTAGTCCTTCGTGGCCGACAGGTCATTGTCGGTCAGCACGTCGATCAGGTCGACATCGTCACGCCTGGCGGCCAGCTCCCGGATGTCCTCGTCCTGGCGGGTGACCCCGGCTTCGATCCCTTCACGGTCATCGGAGATCCGCCGGTAGCCGATCGTGCGCAGCTTGCGAACCACCCCAGAACCGTACGCCGTGTCCCGTGTGTCCGACCAGAGTGTGATATTGGGCCTCACGCGGCCACGCTCCCCAGCTCGTGACCGCACTTCGCACAGCGGGAGCGATCGAAGAAGTTGGGGACGTGCGGGCAGGAAACGAGCGTCAGCCGCTCCCCAGCAGGCCACGCGCGGCACGTGAGCGCAGACCGATCAAACGGCCGGTAGTAGACGATGGCCCCGCCACCGTCCAGCCGGGAGACGTAGTCCACCCAGCCCAGCGACGTGGCCATGCCAACCTCGACGTCGGCAACGTCCACCGTCGCCGGGACGTCGCCGGACGGAGCCTCCTCGACAAGCCCCAGAGCGGTGCGGCCCGCGCCGGTCAGCCGGTAGGGCCGGATACGAACCAGCCCCCCGCGCAGGTCACGGAACCGGTCAGGAACCTCGACGATCAGGCCGTGCCTGACTAGGCTGTCGATCGTCCGGGCGTTGAGCTTGATCTCGGACGCGCCGCGCGCCGAGAAGTAGCCGTGACCGAAGCTGTCGGCCCGGTAGAAGACGGTGCCTTCGTGAACGAGGGTCAGCGCACGGCGCTGAGGGTCCGACAGTCGCGGGGCCTTGCTGGTGTGTGCGTCCATGGGGTCGACGGGTCGTTGTCCACGTAGATCACCCGCGTGTCGGGAGCGATACCCTGGGCGACCTCATGCAGGTTCGGCGAGGTCGGGATGCCGGTGCCGATGTCAAGAAACTGGYGGATACCCGCCTCCTTGGCAAGGAACAGGGTGGCGCGGTGGACGAACGCCCGGTTCTGCTGGGCGGCGATGCGCAGGGCCGGGAATACCTCCAGCGCCCRCTCGGCGGCTTCCCTGTCAGCGGGGAAGTTGTCCTTGCCAGCCAGAAAGTAGTCGTACATCCGCGCGGAATGCGGCACGTCCGTCCGCAGCTCCACCCGCTCCACCGTCTCCACCCGCTCCACTGGCGTGTTCCAGCGGTCATCCGTCKGGTTGTCGCTCACGTCCCGGCCCCTCAATCGCGTCTAGGTATGCTCGGCGTTCCCCGCCACCTCCATCGGACGGCCGGCTGACCTGCGGCGCTGCCGGTGCCGAGGGAGAACGGATGTGTTGTCACTGAATTATGGTGCTTCGCCTGCGGATGGTGGCAGGCGGCTTTAGGGGCTCTCCGCGGTACACCATGATCCACATTTTCCCGCCTACCATTCAGTAACGGCCGGTGGTGACGTGATGTAGTCACGGGCCGGGGTGGAAGAGGGGCGCACCCGCCACATCGACCAGGACCTGCCCCGGTCGTACACCGGGACGAACTCCCGCCGACGCATCGCCGCCGACAACCCCGTCCGCAGGCCGGTCCGCTCGGCGAGCAGCCGCRCCGGCGGCGGACGGCTCGGCGGACGGGCAACACCTCTGCGAACCGGCCGGCTGTCGACCGGGCGCGGCCAGCCCGATAGCTAYGCCGAGAAGTCGGGTAGACCCTCGACAGTCACCACCGAAAACCCCACAATCGGCGCGTGAGCGCCCATGCCCCGTGACGCTACCGCTCCACCCGACACCCCGGCATCCACCCGGACGAGCCAGACCGGCCCCGAGCCCGCCGTCCTCCAACGCAAACTCGATCTTCTCGACGCACCCATCGGATCGTCACCCGACTCCCAGGAACCCCCGCGGCCCCGACCCGACGGTGGCATCCCGGCCGCCACCGCAGCCGAACGAAAGGCAGCCCTCCTCGACGGGCCAACGCCCACTCCACGCGAGGTCTCCATCGCACGCGCGGAACAGATCCGGCTTCACCGTTCGCAAACCCGGAGAATGGATTGTCTTCACACCGGAAGGAAATGAGTAGCAATCAGCACGCATTCCCTCTACCGCCGTCGGAGGCCACCTCGACGCCGCCTATCCCGACACAACTGGTTCATAGATCTCGTGACGCCAGGCGGGCAGCACATGGTGAGATTAGTCAACGGCCCGGTCCCCAGCTATGAAGYCCGGACTTTTKAGCGGTTCGACATCCAGTTCCGGAAGATTCCCCGCAGCAGACCCCTCCCCGCCCGTTCTCCCGTGACTGGGAGGGGTTTCGCGTTCATGGCCGCCTGAGCTGCGCGCGCCAGGGGCCGTATGTACGCCTTGCTACGTCTACAGACTCGTCAGCGACCTAAAACCTAGATTTTTAAGCGGTTCTGTACACAAGGTAAATGTACTTACCACCAGCGCCCTTGTTGAGATCAACGTCGATACGCCGCCACGGTGCCTGCGGCTGAATCCCACTGTTGTCACCGAGTATGACATCCAGATCCTCTATCGGGCTGCCCAGGGCGGGCTCCCGAGTGAAGGCAGCATAAATGTAAGCGCCGCCAGCACCTTTGTTGAGATCGACGTCGATACGGTGATAGCTCGGTGGAGCAGACTCGTCCTTGTTGAGCAGGAAGATTATGTTGGTGATGGGATCTCCGGCACCTTTCTCATAGGCGAAATACAGATAAGCGCCGCCCGCGCCAGCATTGAGATCCTTGTCGATCTTTATCCAGCCGCTCGGCGCGGGCTCGCTGTCGATCAGAACGGTCAGATTCGTGACATTACTCATGCGGTTCTCCCCTTCTTGCCAGCCGAAAGGCTCATGATCGTATTGTTACATGGAGAAGTAGGTCGTGTCTGGAGAACGCCAGAAGTGCCAGGAGAGCGGCCCGACTGGGGCCCGGAGGCCCTGGCCTCGCCCTTTCCTTGCTGAATGTCAAAAATTCCGTGACCTGGGATGACGGTCTCCGAGCCGGGCCAGAAAAGTGCATCCACAAAAATGGACATCTTGCTCGTCAATGCAGGTCAGGTCGCGGCGTGGGCCGCAGCGGTGCCCCAGCCGCTGCTCACCGCGGCGGATCATGCCCGCCGCCCCGGACGGACGACGCGAATGATGCGGCGGAGGACGCCGTGCGCCTTCTTCGCCCGGCGCGGGCGACCCGCCAACCGGGCGTTCAGCTCCTCGTACCGCTCATCACCCGGTCGAACGGTTATCAGTTCGCATCGAAGGTGACTGCCGTCCGCRCCGCCGTGGGTCGTCGCGATGCTCTCGATGGAACCGTCGGGGAGCCGCATGATGATGGCCATTCCGGATCTCTCTTCTCCTCGGTGTGTGTCGTACGGGGTGGCTCGCCGCCGCCGGTCGACGGTCAGAAGCCTGGCCACTCGACGAGGCCGGTCGCGCCGAACAGGCCGGAGGCGTAGACGAGGACGCCGTGGGCCGCGTCGATGGTCAGGCAGCCCTGGTACTTCTCCCCCTGGCCGAGGGTCGCCGCGTTGAACGCCGGCTCGCAGCCGATCGTTGGCTGGACCCGCGCACCGTCCGGAGTGCGGACGAAGAAGTCGAACGGGTTGACGGCGAAGCCGGCCTTCGCCGAGGTGAACGACACCATGAAGGTCGCGAACGCCGGGCCGCTGGTGGGCTTGCTGAAACCCGAGAAGAAGGACGGGACCGCCTTCGGCGCGGCGACGCTCACCGTCGCGGCGACCTCGCCGCCCTTGCTGACCTGGAGTACCTCGCCGTACTGGGCCTGCTTCGCCCCCTGGGAGGCCCCGCCGGCCGCCGCGGCACCGCCGGGCGCGGCCGTCGCGCCGGTCGAGGAGACGGAGGTGTCGTCCAGGTTGCAGCCGGTGAGCCCGGTGAGGCCGATCAGGCCAGTGAGAACCGCGGCGACGGCGAAACGTGCAGTACTCATGAGATCCCCCGTGAAAAGGCGCGCGCCATAGCACGCCGATGAGAGTGGTGAACGAGACGTCGAATATCAGGCTGCGGGTCGATGCCGGCTGCCTGGGCAGACGGGCGAGGTCGCAAGAATGTACCGACAGGACGGCCGTGAAACCCGTCGGTATCCGAGAAAGGCGGCGAGGTCCCGCTATCGCCAGCCGATCAGATCAATCCCGGACAACAACGATTCTGAATCGCTTCGAGCTTTCTGTCAACAGCTTCGGAAAAGTCGGAAAAGGTGGATGGAGGATGGCCGTGCCCGGATCCCCCCGAGAATCCGGGCACGGCAGAATGTCGACCGCGCGCGTGGCTCGGCCGGTGGACAAGGCGAATGGAGAACTCTCGCGGACCGGTCACCTGGAAATCGGGCGGGCGGCCCGGCGTCAAACGTAGGGTGTCGTTCGCTGTCTCCGGCTACAGGTCAAGCAGCGACCCCTGGTCCGGCGATGCGGCCGCCCTGGCGCGGGCGCCTTTCTTCTTCGCGCCCTTCTCGTGCAGGCCGGCGGCGACCTCCTCGGCGTACCGGGCGTGGTTCAGTTCGAGGAGGCGGTCGAGCACCTCGCGCTGCGCCCACGGCCCGATCGTGTACCGAGTGTACTTCCCGGCCGGATGAAAGCCGTGGTCCAGGCCCCGGTCGATCATATCGACCCACCCGTACGCCCGAAAGGTCGCCTCGTCGATGAGCCGGTGGATCTCCCGCAGCTCGGCGATATCGGCATCGTTGCAGCCCGGATCGAAAACCAGATTGTACGTCTTGGTGAGCCCTGACTGCCGCGCCAGCATCGCCTCCCGCCGGAACCCGTCCAACCCCTCCCCCAATTCCCGCATCTCCCCCGTCAGTTCAGGCAACGGCAAGGTCTCGAACACGTCCGACGGCGTGTACCGAAGATCGGCCTTCATCGACGACGCCCGCGAGGCCGCCCACCAGTAATGCGGCGAGCTGGAGAGCAAGGCCAGCATTGCCGTGTCGTCCGTTGCGAAGACCCCGAGCATATGCGAAAACACCTGCCCGGTCGGCACCATCACCGGCATCWCCGTGCGGCTCACAAGAGTGATGACGATTACCCGCCCGATACCTGCGATAGCGCCGTAGAGTTCAGGCCTGGAACGCTCGTATCGCCACCACCGCTCACGGGCCGACTTACTAAAGCGATTGAGGTCACGTTCTGGCTTGACGAGGAGGCGGACCTGGTCGTAACAGTCGCGSTACCGCTTTGCGCGGTCCTCAGGCCAGTCGTGGAAATTGACGACCCAACGACTGCCCGAGCAGTCGGGGCGCGAGTTGAGATCCTGACCGTTCAGATAGGGGAACAGCACGTCGGTATGACGCGGATCCTTCGCGATCAACGCGCGGGCCTCGGCGGGTTCCATCGTGAAGCCAAGACCCAGGACATAACTTCCAATAAAGGAGATTCCTGCGCTTTTTTCCAGCCGGTGAGGATTTCCGGACACTCGTGCCTCGGGCTCCAGGGAGGGTGCGATCACGGGGGTCTGGACGCCGTCGGCGAACCGGGCTGCGGCCGGCCCGATCTGCCCTGTGGTCCAGACGGCGCTGAATTCCAGGACCGCGGACTTCGACGGCCAGGGCCGGCTCTTGATCGACCGGCGGATGACGTTCCCGTCAGCGACAATCTGGTCAAGGCCGACCTCACGGGTATCGCCCTGGGCCAGGKTGTTCGTCGCGATCAGCCCCGTCTGACCGCCACCGTTGAGCAGAGAGTGCGCACGCAGCGCGAAGTAGGCGACCAGATCGGCGCTCCCCCGTGCTCCCCCGCCGATCTCCTCGACGAGGTACTCGCGATACGCCACGCCCAGTGCACCGGTCAGCTTCTGGCCACCGAGGAACGGGGGGTTGCCGAGGACGGCGTCGAAACCGCCCTCCTCGAAGACCTCGGGGAAGACCAGCGGCCAGTGCAGGGGTTTCCGCCGGAAACCGCCGGGAACGTAATCGGTGGCCAACCAGGACTGTGCCGTTTTCCGGGCCTCGGTCTCATCCCGCTTGCCGGTGACCTCATCAGCGAGGCGGGCCGCGGTCAGGGAGAAGCTTTCCCGGCTGGCCTTCTTCTCCTCGTCGATCTCGGCGCGGGCATGCGGGTTACTCGTCCCCGACCATTTCTGATAGCCGACGAGCGCGGCGCCGGCAGTCAGGTCGGCGAAGAGCCGCAGCCGCTCGGTGTCGTGTTCCACCCCCGACAGGAGCCTGCGCTTCCTCGCAAGTCCCGCCAGAGACGAGCCGTCGGTCTCGACAAGGTCCCGGCGCCGCCCGGCGGCGTCGCGGACCAGTTCACGGACGCCGGCGGTCCAGCCGAAGATGTCGGAGTGGATCTTCCGGCCCTTGGCCGGGTCGAGGTGCATGTACTCCAGCTGCTCGACCGAGGTGATACCGAGCAGGGAGTCGCCGGAGACGAGCCGGTCGTCCAGGAAGGTGAACGGCCGGCGCGGGTCCATCGACACCAGCCAGAGCGACAGCTTCGCCATCTCCACGGCCATCGGGTTGATGTCCGCCCCGTACAGGCAGTGCTCGATGACCAGCCGGCGGGCCTCGACGGTGACGTCGTCCGCGTCGGCGTCACCGGCGTACCCGGCGTACCCGGCGTGCCCGGCGGCCCGCGGGTCACCCTCACGGATCCACGCCTCCACCAGCCGGTCGCCGAGGTAGCGGGCGGCGGCGACGAGGAACGCGGCCGAGCCCATCGCGATGTCGGCGACCTTCAGCGACAGGATGTCGGCGCTGGACCGCAGCCGCCAGGCGCCCCGGTCGGCGGTCTGCAACGGCCCGGGGGCGTAGACCAGGGGCTCCAGGGTGTTGTCCGCGACCTCCTCGGCCAGGAACCTGGGGGTGTAGTGGGTGCCGGTGTTCTTCCGCAGCGGCGACTCGGTGACGTACAGCCCGTCCTCCAGGACCACGACGGGCTGGCCGCGCAGGTCCGTGCGCAGCAGGCCGTGGAACGGCAGCAGCCGCTCGGCGGTCGGGTAGTCGCCGCGGGTCACGGCGAGCAGGGCCTTGCGGGCCTCCTCCCGCTCGCCGGCCTCCAACGGAACGAGCCGGCGCTCGACCGCCTTCGGCGCGCCGATCCCGCTGGCGGCGAACCTCTCGGCGAGCGCGGCGGCGAGCAGCGGGCGGCCCCGGTGACGCGAGGCGAGCTCCTCCAGCTCGGACAGCTTCGCCTCGGCCTCCAGCCCCTCCCGGCCGGCCAGGCCGACGACCACCTCCGCGGCCGGGGCGCGTTCGGCATCGTAGGAGAGCAGACCCTCGTAGACGTAACCGATCTGCTCGACGTCCAGCGAGCGGAAGCTCAGCGTCCGCCGCTCCCGGGACTTCCCGCTGCCGACCTGGATGTACTGGACGGCACGCAGCATGTGCAGCACCGTGCGGTCGTCCACGCCGAGTGGCAGCCACGGATGGGCGGCCGGGTCGAACAGCGAACCGGCGTAGGCGTGCATGCGCAGCCGGGGATGATCGACCCCCGCGTACACGGCGGTGAACAGGGCGCGCAGCCGGTGCCAGGCCGCCGTCGACTGCTCCAGGTCGTCCTCGGTCGCGCCGTCGTAAAGCTGCTGTTCCAGCTCGGCGCACAGCCGGCCGGCGGAGTAGGTACTCGCGTACAGGTCGTTGCCGGCGGGCAGCAGGCCGCGTTCCTCGGCGTAGAGCAGGAAGACGATGCGCATCATCACCGCGACCGCGCCCCGGTAGACGTCGTGCGCGCCGACGTCGCGCAGCCCGGCGCCACCCCGGTCCCGCTCGGCGACGTGCCAGCGGCCGAAGGCGGCGACGAGCAGCTCCACGGCCTGGCGAACCTGGACGCCGAGCGCCTCGGTGATCTCCTCCTGGCTGCCGAGGCTCGCCTTCAGCAACGGGACCAGCGTCTCGTCGTCGGGTACGCCGAAGAAGCGCCGCCGGCACAGCAACGACACGAACGCCCGCACGACGTCGCGCTCGGCCGCCTCCGGCCAGGACACCGCGTCGAACACCGCCGTCGCCGTCACCCCGCCGCGCGGCGCCCAAACCAACGCCCACTGCCGGCCGTTCGTCACCAGCGCGAGCTCGATCCCGTGATGCCGGCAGGCGATCGCCGCCCGGTCCACCGGCGTCGCAGCCCAGGCCTGCCCGGCGATCCGCGCCGTCGGGGACTGTGACGGCGCGGCGACCAGACCGAGCACGCGGACCGCGTCCGGTTTCACCTCGGACGACCCCCCGGCCACTGTGTCCCCCGCGGCCACTGTGTCCCCCGCGGCCACTGTGTCCGCTGTGTCCGGATCGACGAGGATGAAGGACGGCACGAGGTGCGCGTCGTGCTCGCCGACGTCGACGGTGAACGAGCGCAGCGCGCCGTTCGCGCCGTTCGCGCCGTCCGCGCCACCCGCGCCGTTCGTGCCATCGGGCAGGACGAGCGTGTTCCCCCAGCCGAGTAGCTCGCCGAGAACGAAACGCACCCAGGCCGCCTGGCCGCCGACGGGATCGTCCAGCCAGGCGGTGTGCTCCCGGCGCAGGCGTTCCCGGGTCTTCTTCTCCAGCGGGTCGAGCGTCGGCCAGACCCGCCGGAGCACGGGCAGGCTGAGGAACGGCCCGCTGACCTCGATGAGGCTCAGCCATTCGCGGTGCTGCGCGGAGCCGTCCGGCGCGGGCGGCCGGCGCCGACCGCCACCGCTGCCGCTGCCGCCACCGCTGCCGCGACCTCCGGGGATGCCCCGGCCCCGCGTGGTGGCACCCACGGTACTCATCGCGCCTCCTCCGCTGCCGGCACGACCAGGACGACCGCGACGGGGAACTGGTGCTGCCTCGGGTCACGGTATCGCTGCGCGATCACGTCGAGCTCCCGTCGCCGTTCCTGGTCGAGCCGGTCGAGCCGGTCCTGCCACGCCTGCCGGTCCTTGCGGTACTGGGCCAGCTCCTCGCGGCTCCTGGCGATCTCGAACCGGCTGAACAGGGCGTCCTCGTCGTTCTCCGGATCCTCGATCGCACCGCGCAGCGTCGCGGCGAACTGATCGAGGATAGTGGTGATCCGATTCTCCTCGGCGGCCCGGCGCTGGCCGAGAAGGCGGGTCAGCGACYCCTGGCGGGTCCTCGTCCGCCACTCCAGGGCGGAGAGCACCCCGGGCCGCACCGCCGGCCAGCGCTCGGCGAGCCGCTCCCGCGTCTCCCCGGAGACGGGCCGGCCGGCGGCGAGCGCGGTACCGACGAGATCGCCGAGGACCGTCAGGTTCTCCAGGCGGCGGAACCGCCCGGTCGCCGGCGCCCAGCCGCCCGCGTACAGGACCTCCTCGTGCAGCCGGACGCCGTCCGCGCCCACCAGCACGAACCGGGAGAACGCGCCGATCAGCACCTCCTCGCAGCGCGGATCGTCCGAGCGCACGGCGGTGACGCGGTGCAGCCCGACGTCGGCGTTGGAGACGGCGCCCCGCAGCAGCCTTGTCGACATGTCGACGAGGCGGTGGCCGAGGTGCGCGAGCACGACGTCGTCGCGGTCCTTCGCCATGGCCGAGTCGAAGGTGATCGGCCGCTGGCGCGGCGGCGTGCCCGGGGGAAGGTCCTCACGGCGCAGCTTCTCGGTGAGTCCCGCGGAGGCGCGCTGCCACGAGCCGGTGAGCGTCGGCACCGTGAACAGTCCCTCGGCGTGCTCCTTCTCGTCGACGTACGGGGTGAGTGCCTGTTGGCGGGCGAGGCTCAGTGCCGTGCCGACGACGCGGCGCACCGCCGCCGGGGTGATGCCGAGCTCGCGGACCGTGTCGTCGAGGTTCGCCCGCAGCCGGCGCACCTGCTCGCGCACGTTCTCCGCGACCGGGACGGTGCCTCCGGCGGCCACGGAGCCGCCCGGACCGACGTCGAGGTCGTCGGGACCGAGGTCGATCCGCTCCCCCAGCATCCGACGCTGCACCCGATCGGAGAGCACCGCGTTGACCGACCCGAGGTCGGCCTTCATCTGCGCGACCTTCTTCACCACCCGCGACAGGAACTCCAGGTCGGCCTCAAAGGAATCGACGCTGCCCGACCAGCCGGAGCCGACGAAGTGCCGGATCTCCGGGGAACGGCGCTGCCCGTACCGGTCGATGCGGCCGATCCGCTGCTCCAGCTTGTTCGGGTTGAACGGGATGTCGTAGTTGACCAGCCGATGGCAGTGATTCTGCAGGTCGATGCCCTCACTCGCCGCATCGGTGGCGAGCAGGACCCGCATCGGATGTTCGCTCGGTTCGGCCTGGAAGGCGAGCCGCAGCTGCTCGCGCTCGTCAACGGACAGCCCGCCGTGCAACAGGCCGAGCCGCTCCCCGGCGAGCCCCTCCTGGCGCAGCAGTCCGGCGAGCCAGATCTGCGTGTCGCGGTACTCGGTGAACACGACGACCCGCTCATCGAACCAGTGCCGCCCGTCCGGCCGRCACACCGCGTTCAGATAATCGAGCAGCGCGCGGGCCTTGGCGTCCGGCTCGGCCTCGTGGGCGTCCGCCCAGCGCCGCATCCGGTCCAGCAGCTCGATCTCGCCGTCGGTGGGATCGAGCTGCATCGGCCCGATCCGGCCGAGGGCGTCGTCCTCGGCGTCGGCGAGCTGCTCGTCGTCCAGGGTCGCGACGTCGTCGAAGTAGTCCTCCATCCACGGCTCGGGCATCCACGGCTCGGGCATCCCCGGCCCAGGCATCCCCGGCTCGGCCTCGTCCGCGAGGCGGGACGCGTGGACCGGGCGCCCGTGCCGGGACACGAGGGTCTCCCGGTAGACGCCCACGGTGTGGCCGAACGCCGCCGGGGAGGAGAACAACCGCTTCTTCAACAGCAGGGTCACCAGGTCGGTCGCCTTGCGGCCGCGCGGCGAATCCAGCCGGGCCCGGCGCAGTGCGGCAAACTCCTTGAGCAGGCCGTGGATCTCCCGTTCGCCGTCCGGATAGACCACCGGCATGTCGATCGAGCGGCGCCGGGGGAACCGCGGGGTGCCGTCCGCGTTCTCGATGCTGCTTTTCAACCGGCGGACCACGACCTCGTCCACGGCCGTCCGGTCCGGCTCGACGCCACGGGCGAACCGCTGGTCGTCGAGGATCTCCAGCAGCGCGGTGAACGAGGCGAGGTAGCCGTTGTGCGGGGTGGCGGACAGGAACAGCCGGTGGGTGAAGTGCGGCGCGAGCCGGCGGATCAGCTTGGTCTGCTGGGAGTCGACGGCGTAGACCTGCCTGGGCGCGGCCGGGGCGATGTGATGGGCCTCGTCGAGAATGAGCAGGTCGAAGGTCCGCGGGTAGGTCGGCTGACCATCGCCGGGCAGCACCTCGTCGAGCAGCCGCTGCGCCTTCGGGCCACGCAGCCAGGGCAGGCTGACGATCGTCAGCGGGTAGACCTCGAACGGGTTCGCCGCGCTGCCGTGCGAGCGACGGACCGCCGCGCAGCGCTCCGCGTCAATAATCGTGAAATCGCGGCCAAACTTCTCGGCCATCTCGTCGCGCCATTTCAGGGTGAGCCCGGYCGGACAGACGATCATGATGCGGCGCGCCCGGTGCCGCAGCAGCAGCTCCTCGGCGACCAGCCCGGCCTCGATGGTCTTACCGAGGCCGACATCGTCGGCGAGCAGGAGGTTCACCCGGGGCGCCGCAAGGGCGCGCGCCACCGGCTCGAGCTGGTAGTCCTCGACGGCCACCCCCGAGCGGAACGGGGCCTGCAGCCGCCGGGCGTCCGCGGAGGTCACCGCCGACCAGCGCACCGCGTCGAGGAAGGCGGCCAGCCGGCCCGGTGGGTCGAAGCCGCCCCGGGTGACGTCGGGCAGCGAACCGCTGGGCAGGACCCGCCGGCCCGGCTCGACCTCCCAGATCACCTCGACGGTGTGGCCGTAGCGACCGTCCTCCACACTCTGGAGGATGACCAACGTGCTCGTGCTCGGCGCCGCTCCGTCCCCGACGGCGTCAGGCCCCGCCGCGTCCGCCTTATCCGCCGCGCCCACGTCCGCCGCGCCCACGTCCGCCGCGATCCACCTCGCCCCGCCGGCGGCCGGTCCGTCGATGTCCGCGACCACCCACTTCTGACCACGGACCTCCACCAGCGCGCCGATGTCGGGACGCTCGTCAGATGCCGGCGCCCCCGGGCCCGGCCCCGTCCCGCCCATGGCCTGCTGGCGGACGCGGCGTGCTGACGGAGCACGTTCGGTCGTCGAACTCGGCACCTGATACCCCCYTTGGTGAACAGCCCGACCAGTCTGGCAGGACGCCGGGCGACCGATTCCCGGCCCGGTGRCACCGTGCCGGCCCTCTTCGGTCCCCATCTCAGACCTAACGGACATCCAGGGGGCAGATTAGCATCTGTGAACTCAATTCACCAACATGACCCATGGCGGACCGGGTCTCGACATCGTGGTGCCGCGGGAGCCCCGGCCGCCGGCCGCGACCCGTCCGCACCAGACGCCGCGACCCGTCCGCACCAGACGCCGCGACCCGTCCGCACCAGACGCCGCGACCCGTCCGCGCCAGAAAGTTGTGGAGGTTGGGCACGGTCTCAAGGCCCGAGAGCGCGCCCAACCCTCGTTGACCACCAAGGCATCCGTGATCACATAGTCACGAAGTGCCGCCTCAAGGTCGCTGACACCCCCGGTCAGGCTGAGGACGAGGTCACTCGTGTTCGTCCGTTCCGGGATGTGGATGAACTCGCGCGGAAGCGGCTGGTTCGTCGGCGGCACCGACCCACGCTGACGCCCCCACGAACGGTGCGTACACGCTGTGCCACAAACCCTTGCCCGCCGATCCCGTCCTCCACCTCACACCGCCTCGCAGACGAATGCGGACCAATCGACCCCTCGCCTGGCCACACGGCTGACGCTGATCCATGAGGAGGGCAGGACCGGTCGCTGTCCCCGAAGTCCTCACGGACGAAGGTTGATGATCGTCTTTCCCTTACGTCGCTCGGTCGGATTGAGGGCGGCGACGGCATTGTCGATGGTCGCGACGTTGCCGATGTTCGTTCGCAGCCGTCCGTCGCRCACCCGCTGTACGATCTCACCCAGTTGAACGCGATCGGACTCGACAACGAAGTCGACTGCCAGGCCGTCGGCGGGCCGCGCCCCGACCGGTCCGACGACGGACACCAGCGTTCCCCCGGCTCGAACCAGACCCGCGGACCACTTCTGGATGTCGCCGCCGATGACATCGAAGACCAGATCGACCCCGCCTACGTCCTCCAGCGCGTCGTTCTCAAGGTCGACGAACTCCTGCGCGCCKAAGTCGAGCGCCTTCTGCCGGTCGGCAGCGCGTCCGGTGCCGATGACGTACGCACCGAACTCGCGCGCGAGYTGCGTCACCATCGTCCCGACTGCGCCGGCCGCGCCATGCACGAGCACGCTCTGCCCCGCCTGAAGGCGGCCGTGCTCGAACAGCCCCTGCCACGCGGTCAGCCCCGAAATCGGCAGGCTCGCGCCCACCGTGAAGTCGACGTCGCCCGGGAGCGGTGCGAGATTGCGTGCCTCGACGGCCACATACTGCGCCAGGGTGCCGTCGCGATGCCAGTCCGAGAGGCCGAACACCCGCTGTCCCRCCGACAGCCCCGTCGTGCCATAGCCGAGGACCGTGACCACTCCGGCCAGCTCATGCCCGGGGATCGACGGTGTTCGGTCACGGTCGAGACGATCGGTCCAGGTCGAGGGCCACGCCATCTCAGTCGGGACGAAACCCGACGCATGAACCTCAACGACGACGTCGTTGATCGCCGCCGACGGCTCGKGCCGCTCCACCAGGCTCATCCCGGCCGTTCCCGCAGCCTGGTCCGTCACGACGATCGCCTTCATGGGTAACTGCCTCCCCGGCCATTTGTCTTGGGCACAGTGGTGGGCACGTGTCGCTCACGGACGAACGCGGACGATCGTCTGCCCGCCGATCCGCCCGGTCGGGCCGAAGGCCGCGACGGCATCGTCGAGAGTTGCGATGCTGCCGATGTTCGTCCACAGCCGTCCATTCCGCCGCCCATTCCGCGCCCGCCGGACGATCTCACCCAGTTGGGCACGATCGGACATGACAACAAAGCCGATGGCCAAGCCACCCATCCGCAGGGTCAGCAGGAAGCGCCGGACAGATCGCGGTGCCATCCGCCGACACCGATGAAGTCCGGGTCAGACGGCACGGTGCGGCCCCGAATCTCCAGCCTGCGGGCGAACGGCCGGGTGCGCAACTCCGCCGGCGCGGCCGATCAGACGCAGCGTGGTGTCAGGATCGAGACCCGGTCCACAGCCGCTCCGCCCTGGCCAGCTGGTGTGGAATCAGGAAGATGGTCACGCCGCGCCCGCGACAGCTCGCTTCGGACCGGCGGGCTCCAGGAGACGAGACCCGATGCCGGCGTCACACAACACCAAGATCGTCGAATATCGCAGGGTTCGGATATCAGCGCCCTGCCAGTCAACTGAGCTTTTGTAGGGTCTTGCGACTGATGCCTGGATCGTACCCGCTTCGGTGGATACCTGAGGTAGCTGCCCGATCTGCCGGGAGAGCGAGCTATGGGCGCGACACGTCGCGGATTCACCGAGGAGTACAAGGAGCAAGCGGTAGCCTTCGTCATCGACGGCAGCCGTCCGGTCGCCGAGGTCGCCCGGAACATCGGCGTCCATGAGATGACGCTGGGAAAATGGGTGAAGAAAGCCAAGGACGTGGAATCCGGAGACCGCCACTGGCTCAGACGGCTCGGGTGGGCACGCGATCTACCCGTCATGACCGTCTTCGCCCCGGCCTGCCCCACCTGGTCGGCCACCACACGGAGGAGCCGCACTTAACGGCGAACTTAACCGCCGTAGACTCGTATGATGTTGGCTATGGTCGGCGACAGGGCCTCGYATGCCACGCCGTTGTCGGTGGCGCGGTCGCTGCGTCTGCTCGGCGAGCATGTGTCGACCTGGCGGAAGCTGAACCGGCTGACCGCGGCCCAGGTCGCCCAGCGAGCCGGGATCTCCCGGGACACGCTGCGCGCCATCGAGCAGGGTAAGGGCACCGCGAGCACCGAGAACCTGTTCAGGGTGCTACGCACCATCGGGATCATGGATGCCGTCGTCAGGGCCACCGACCCGTACGAGACCGACGTCGGCCGGCTGCRCATGGACGAGATCCTCCCCAAGCGAGTACGGCGCTGATGGCCGGACGGGATCCTGTCGAGGTCACCGTCGAGATCGACGGGCAGGAGACCGCCGCAGGGACGTTGTGGCTTCACAACCGCGGCGGACAGAGCGCCACGTTCCGATATGCCGACGCCTACCTGACCAACCCGGCCGGATACGACCTCGACCCGGCGCTGGCCAGAGCCGCCGGCGTCTTCCACACGCCGGCGGGGTCGGCCATCTTCAACGCGTTCGCCGACAGCGCCCCCGACCGATGGGGTGAGAACCTCATGAGGCGTGAGGAGCGCGAGCGCGCCCGCGCCGCCGAGACCACACCTCGCACTCTCGGTAAGGCCGACTTCCTTCTCGGCGTCCGCGACGACACCCGCCAGGGAGGTGTCAGGTTCCGCCAGCCGGCGACCGCCACCTACTATTCGACGCACCGGCACGCGGTCCCACGGCTGATCGACCTGGCCCGGCTCATGCGAGCAGCCGACCGCGTCCGCGCGGAGGGCGACTTCGACCGCGACCTCGCGGACCTCATCGACGCAGGTAGCTCGCTCGGCGGCGCGCGCCCCAAGGCGGCGGTGCGGGACGTGTCCGGGCGGCTCTCGATCGCCAAGTTCCCGCGTTCGGACAGTGACGAATGGGACGTGGCCGGTTGGGAGGAGGTACAATTGAGGCTCGCTCGCAGAGCGGGGCTCACCGTGGCGGAGTCGGAACTGCTGACCGTTACCGGCCGGCACGTACTGCTCCTGAGCCGCTTCGACCGCATCGGCGCGCGGCGTCTGGGGTTCGCAAGCGCCCTGACAATGCTCGAGGCCTCCGACGGGGACCTTCGCAGCTACCTCGAGATCGCCGAGGTGATCGAACGCTACTCGCCGAGAGCTGACGCCGACCTGCGTGAGCTCTACCGGCGGATCCTGTTCTCCATCCTGACCGGGAACACCGACGACCACCTGCGCAATCACGCGTTCCTGCGCGAGCGAGACGGCTGGGCGCTCTCTCCTGCCTACGACCTCAACCCCAATCCGGACAACCCGGCCCGGCTGAGCACGGCCGTCGATCTCGACAACACCGACGCAAGCATCGACCTCGCGCTGTCGGTGGGCAACTACTTCCGCTTGTCGCCGCCGAGGGCCCGCGACCTCGTCAGGGAGGTGGAGACCGCCACGGCGGGCTGGCGGCAGGCCGCAGCYGGGCTCGGCATCCCGAAAAGCCAGGCCGACCGGATGGCAGCGGCCTACGAGAGCGAACAACGACGGATCGCCCGTRCTCTCAGGGTGCCTTGAGATTGGCTCCGGTATCGGGCGTCACCCGGCCCCGTCCGGCCTATCGGTCAATCCTCGGACATGCCGGCGGCCCCGCCACCAGACACGATCAGCTCATCGCCTTGCTCACCGTCGTCCGTGACACACTCAACGATGTCATAGACGCTGGAGGGGAGCCGGAGCGCCGCCTTCCCGCTACCCGCGCGTGGCGGCCACGGGACGCGAGCGCCGGACACCGTAGAGCTACGGTGTCCGGCGCCGCGGCGGCCGGAAAACCCGGGCGGTCATTGCCGATTGGAACCCGTGCCGGACGCCCTCGCCAACCCCGCTACATGTTTCTCCTAGCGGTTCGCCGTATTTCAGTGGCGTTCCGTCCAGGTCCTCTCGTCAGCTCAGTCCCAATCCCAATCCCAATCCCAGTCGTCCTTGTGGCGCCGGTCCTTACCGTCCTTGCCGTCCCACCGGTCCTTACCGTCCTTGCCGTCCCACCGGTCCTTACCGTCCTTGCCGTCCTTGCCGTCCTTGCCGTCCCACCGATCCTTACCGTCCCACCCGTCCTTACCGTTCCAGCCGTCCTTACCGTTCCACCCGTCCTTACCGTTCCAGCCGTCCCACCCGTCCTTACCGTTCCAGCCGTCCCACCCGTCCTTACCGTCCCACCGGTCCTTGCCGTCCCAGCCGTCCCAGCCGTCCTTACCCCAATGATCCTTGGCGATCTTTTCATCCACCGGGCCACCGAGATAGCTCGACGCCAGCGCGCTCGTAGCCGCCGGCCCCACGGTGACGAACACTGCCGCCGCCGTAGACACCGCGACAACCGCGGCTTTCCGCCTCACGGACTTGTCCACGCTTCCTCCAGAACCGAGAGAGAGTGAATCGCTACTATCGGTAACAGAGACTAGCGTGCTCGACGAGGTCCGCAAACGGATCATCGACCGACTTCGACGATCAGCTAGCCACGGAGCGTGGCCTTAGCGGGATGAAGAGGAGATTCCAACTCCTATACACCCGCTGGAAAGGGAGATGCGGAATGTTGAGGTTCGCGGTTCACGGACTCCCACCACGCATGGTAATTGTCGGGTGGGTAGTAGGCGGTCATGCCCTTCGGCATGAATCGGTCCAATTCTGACAACGGCGCCTCGTCCGGAGTGATATACGTCAGCTGCCGGGTCGCAGGAGGAGATGGCGCGGTCCGCCTCCTGACGGATCCACCCGGCCCAGGCGAGCGCTGCTGCGTGTTCGGATTCCTCCGGCGTGTCGCCGGCATCCGTCGAGGGYAGGCCACGCTTCCGCCGCAGCCAGAAGTGATCAAGGTGGTCTATCGACTACAAAATGGCCTGGGAGGCGGGATACAGCTGCTTCAGTAGTTTGCCGAACTCCCCCGATGTGTTCCATCTGTCGAGCACGATTCCGAGCTGCGCGGCAAGGTCGCCTCGCCTGCCGTCCRCTGGATCTGGGAGGACTGCCTGTATGATCGCCTCGGCATGCTTTTCGAAGGTCATGTCGTCGTCCACAGTGTGKTCCCACTTCCGCGGCCTCGGCAATCGGCTCTCCGCCTTTGGACTGATCACTGAGACGAGATAGTCCAGCACGGGCATCGCCCGGCCTGTTGCCTCGATATCCGCATCGCCGCGAGCCAGGTGCCAGACCGCCGCCGAGTCCGCGGCAGAGAACACCTGAGCGAGATCACGCCGTCTCTCCAGCTCGCGTTGGTACTCGTCGGAGAGGACGGGAACCGGGGTCATCGCCATCGTAGGGACTACCACTGGCGACGGAGGAGCCTTCTCCGCATCCAGAATCCCGCGCACCGGCCACGCCTGGACGACTGTCACTCCTGTCAGAGCGAGCGCAAGAACTACCCAGATCAACAACGGCCCGCCCACGATCCACCCCAGAAGAAGCGGCGTGGCGAGGAGACCGAAAAGGTTCATGACGAAGACGACCCACTGACTCCTGGTCATCGTTGTTCCTCTCGTCCTGCGGCGGGCGACGGCTGGGTGTCACCTGGCGAGGAGGGCGGACGCAAGCCGACATCCTCCCCGAAGAGCTCCTTATCGATCCGGTCGAGGAGATAGGTGCGAACTGCGGCCTGGTCGRGCGCCATCGAATCCCCCAGCGGCCGATMCACCCAACGACCGAGGATCGCCCGCAGCGATGAAAGCAGATCAAAACGTTCACGCAGCGCGTCGACGAGCAAGTCCGGTAAAATCGTCGGCCCCCGCCCAACAGCCTGCACCACGTCATCCAGCCAGAGATGGACCAGCCCGATCGTTTCCTTCGAGGGCGGCGCATCGGCCTCGAGCACAAGGATCCACCCGCCACGGAAAAGCTCCCCGCATTCGGGATCGTCGACAGGCCGCCATCCGACGGCGTCCCTGGCATACAACCGAGAGGCCGACACCAGGCGCAGAAAAACCTCCGCGTTCCCCGTCGATCCGCGGACGGCATAGGGCGCTCTCACGGACCGGCCAAGTACATAGCGATAGTTGTCCCGGTCGGCGCTTGCCAGGGTCTCGACGGCATCGATGGCCGCGCTGGCAACCTGCGGATTCTCATGCGCGGCGAAGTTGTGCAGTCGGGTCAACGCCTGAAACGGATAGATATCATATATTATTTTACCAGAGAGCTCGATACACATACGCGCCAGGTAGGCGTCCAGCCGATGATCCTCCGACCATGCACGGATCCGCTGCCGGAACTTCCGGCCGCCGGTTCCCTCCGCTCCCTCCTCCAGGCCCTTCGTAAGCAGGCCCAAGCACGCGGGGATCGCGGCGACACGACGGCGACCGATCCAGTGATACGCAAGATCCAGGGCATCATCGGCTCGATCACTCCGCAACGACTCCTCGGTGAACCGTTCCGCGAACCTCGTCAGAACATCGTTGGGCCAAAAGATCCCCGGCGGCGAGGGAAGCCGTTCCGCCCAATCGAGAAAGGCCGGACGCAACGTCGGGTAGTTGTCCCAGGCATAGTGGCGCGCGGCCACGCCGAATCCCGTCTTCTCAAAACGGATCGGTCTCTGCTCGTCGCGGACGACACCGATCTCTCCCAGGCGGGCCAGAAAACCTGGGCGGGTCAACGCGTGGTCATCTGGAAGGCGAAACTCACCGGCCCGGGCGAGCTCCCGTTGCGCAACGAACACCAGGTCCCGATCCGCGTCCTCCAGCATGGCCGCTGTGATGAGAAGGAGAGCGTYCATGCCGGTCCGATCGTTCTCGAGCAGACAGTCGATCTCCTTCCCATAATCGCTGTCCTGCCGTTTGACCTCCCGCCAGGCCAACCGGAGGCAGTCCGGCAGAGCCGCGCCCGGACGCATACCCAGGAGTTTCGCTGACGCTACGGCCACCCGGCTCACCTGATACAGCGTGGCGGCCCCGAGATCGGCGAGATCGGCGGACTTTTCGATGATCTTTACTATCGTCGCAAGATCAGGCTGCGCGCTTGGTTGCATGGATAYGGCGAGGTGTGATTGCAGCACGGAACGCCAGTCCGGCCGGCTCATCTCGGGCACGAGTCGCCGCAGCTCGGCCGGCAGCCATCTCACCGAGTCCGCTGGAAGAATGACCGCCAGATAGCGGGCCGAGCCGGCAACGACGTCCCGCAGCGCCTCAAGCCGCTTCGCCAGTTCCTCGGAGCGAGACGGCATCAATTCGGACAGGTCGAGAAGATACCGCGCCTGATCGTCCAACGCTTTCTGGGGAATGTCCGGCTCGTCGTCTGCCTCGACATCGGCGGGAATACGCTCAATCCTCTCCGTCCCGGCCCTGGCACCACCGGCTCCAGCCACCAGCATCCACGCCGCGGCGTGGATGCCGTCTCCGGGGGATCCCGAGAGCAGCACCAGGCGGTGTTTTTCTATCTTTTCCGCCGCATCCGCGAAGYCGGTGGGCCGAACGAACACTCCGCTCAGCTCGCGAAGAGTCGCGCCGGAGATGKCTTCGGGCCGGCGAACTCGCTTCTTTGCCAGGTCGATCAGATTCACAATATTCTTGATGTCGCCGTTTCCCAGATGGGTCTGCGCCCGATTGTCACCACTTACCGAGCCGCCGACGTTGCCTGCTCCACCGGATTTTCCTGCCCCGCTGACATTACCGGTGTGTAAGAGTTCGGTGATGGCGTGGGTGGGCGGGCCGAAGGCCCGGCCGGTGTTGCCGGTCGGGTGGTTTTCGGCTTGTGGGTGGGGTTAGGGCTCG
>NZ_MOMD01000063.1:0-37386 GCF_001983015.1 Frankia sp. CcI156 | reverse complement strand
CGCGTTCCAGGGCCCTTCGCGGCCCGACCCCTAGCAGTAGCCGACCACAAACTCAAGACGCCACGCCGTACCTACTTTGACGTCGCCCTGCCCGGATACGCGTCAGCTCTCGATCCAACCGTACTTCTCGGCCACGCCCATCAGCTCGCTTCTGATCCGGACTATCTGCGTCCCCGTCAGGGTCGGGTCGATCCGGAGCAACAGTTCGGTGATTTCCTGGGTGAACTCCCCGACCGGCAGGACGTCGCAGAGAGCGTCGGAATCGTCCGCGTGGACGGTTCCCCTCGTCGGCGCCGGAGCGGCCAGACCCGAAGCCGCGGGCGCGGACCTGAGGATGCGGGCCGCACTGGCCTTCAGCCCACGCTCGCCCTCCTCGATCTCGAACTCCATGACGGCCCCAGGGATGACGAGATTCTTCTCAACAAGAAGATCGTTGGCATGTAGGAAAATATCGTCTCCACCGTCACTGGGAGCTATGAAACCGTAACCCCGAACATGGTCGAAGCGAAGAACCTTACCTGTACTCACGACTCACCTCAACAACACCCGAAAGACCATACGATTATCCACCGCCGCTTCGTCCGCCCAACCGCCACATGGCGGGCCGGACGACTTAAGAGTGAAGCATACCACCACAGCCCCAACCGACCGCAAGCCTGATGCCTCCACTCTCGCCCTCGACGGAAACAACCGCGCCAATACCCGCCTACGCTACCTCGGTTGAGACCAACGTTCAACGCGGAACGACGGGTCATCCTTTCACGATTACGACCACACCCCCAAGACGGAGCCGCGACCACAGAAACGAACGCGTGTTCGACATCGCCGGGCGAGAGGTCTACGCTTACAACCATGTTCACGTACAGACCGTTCCCGGCCACCCGACCATGATCGCCGCCATCCCGAGCCGCCGACGCCCGTCTCCGAGCGTCCGGAGGACGTCCTCTCCGCATTCCGCCGGACGCCCGCGGCGCGCCAGCCCGTCACTCCCTGAGCCCCAGCCCGCCACCGAGAGGCCGACAGGCATGCACCTCACCATTCCACCTGCCCGGGGATCTTGTCGAATTCGGCGACGGAGGCGCGGACCGGAATGCACGGGTCCACCCTGGACTCGAAAACAGCTCAGAGATTCAGCAGATTCGGGGAAGTTGCTCACCGACCGGGAGGTCCACCAGGCGGCTCGCGCCGAGACCGGTCCTCGCGACCACCATTCCCGGGTGTTCCGCGGTCACCGTACCTATCACAGCCGCGTTTCGGCCGAGTGGGCGCGCGCGCATCGCCTCGAGCACCCGATCGGCGTCCCGCGGCGCGACCATCGCCACGAGCTTGCCCTCGTTGGCGATGTAGAAGGGGTCCAGCCCGAGAATGCTGCAGGCGTCGAGGACCGGCTCGGGAACGGGAACATGCCGTTCGGTGATGACGATTCCCACCCGCGCGGTCCGCGCAATCTCGTTGAGTGTCGCGGCCAGTCCTCCGCGCGTCGGGTCCCGCAGGGCGTGCACGTCCGCGCCGGTGCGCAACATGGCGCCGACCAGTCCGTGCAACGGTGCGGTGTCACTGCGGACCTCCGTGGCGAATTCCAGGCCCTCCCGGCAGCTGAGCACGGCGATCCCGTGCAGCCCGATCTCGCCGCTGACCAGGACGACGTCGCCCGGCCGGGCCCGAGCGGGCCGGATGTCAACGCCGTCGGGAACCAGGCCGATCCCCGCCGTGTTGACGTAGACCCCATCACCGTGACCGGCATCGACGACCTTGGTGTCGCCGGTGACCAGCCGGACGCCCGCGGCACGGGCCGCCGCTCCGAGCGCATCCGCCACCCGGCCGAGATCGGTCAGCTCGGTGCCCTCTTCCAGGATGAATGCGGTCGAGAGGTACCGGGGTTCGGCGCCGGACATCGCCAGGTCGTTGACGGTTCCGTTGACCGCAAGATCACCGATCGAGCCGCCAGGGAAGAACAACGGTCGAACGACGTAGGAGTCGGTGGTGAACGACACCCGTGCGCCGTCGACGGTGACCACGGCCGCATCCCCCAGGTCCTCCGGACCGCCCGCGCCGGCGGCTGCGAAGGCCGGCAGGAAGAGATGCTCGACGAGTTCGGCCGACATCGCCCCCCCGCCGCCATGCCCCATCACGATCGTGGGGCACTCCACCAACGGCGCCGGGCAGGTCCACGCGGCCGGATCCACCGCCGTCGCGGCCTCATCCACCATGTCCCACCTCCAGCGCACGTCCCACCTCCAGCGCACGTCCCACCTCCAGCACATGTCCCGCTTCCGGCGCACGTCCCGCTTCCGGCAGGGGCTGCGCAATCGCCGGGGAGGTGCTCATCCGGCGGTAGAGGTAGTAGGCGGCACAGGCCCCTTCGGAGGACACCATGGTCGCGCCGAGCGGGGTCCGCGGAGTGCACTGCCGTCCGAAGGCCGCGCACTCATGCGGCTTGATCAGGCCTTGGAGCACCTCGCCCGATCGGCACGCCGACGACTCGGCCGTGTGGACATCCGCGACRGCAAACCGCAGCTCCGCGTCGAAGTCGCGGTAGGCCGGCGACAGGCGCCAGCCGCTGCCCGGGATGACACCGATGCCCCGCCAGGCCCGGTCGGCCACCTCGAAAACATCCCGCAGCATCGCGATGGCGGCCGGGTTGCCGGCTGCCGGAACCGCTCGGGGATAGGCGTTCTCCACCTCGTGTCGGCCGGCCTCCAGCTGCACCACGGTGCGGCGGATGCCCTCGAGGAGGTCGAGTGGTTCGAAGCCGGTGACCACGATCGGCACGCCGTAACGCCGTGCCAGGGCCGGGTACTCGCCGGTGCCCATCACGCTGCAGACGTGACCAGCGGCCAGGAACCCCTGGACGCGGCAGCTCGGCGACTCCATGATCGCGGCAATCGCCGGCGGTACCAGCACGTGCGACACCAGCAGGGAGAAGTTGCCCAAGTCGAGCCGTTTCGCCTGGAAGACCGTCATCGCGTTGRCCGGCGCKGTGGTCTCGAATCCGATCCCGAAGAACACGACCTCCCGATCGGGGTTGCGCTGGGCGATCGTCAGGGCGTCCAGCGGGGAGTAGACCACCCGGACGTCGGCGCCCGCGCTCTTCACCCGGAAGAGGTCCCGATCGCTCCCCKGCACCCGCAGCATGTCGCCGAAGGAGCAGAAGATGACGCCCGGCCGTGCGGCGATCTCCAGCGCCCTGTCGATGATCTCAAGCGGGGTCACGCACACCGGGCAGCCGGGGCCGTGGATCATCTCGATGCCCTCGGGCAGAAGCTGATCGATACCGTGCCGGATGAGCGAGTGAGTCTGCCCACCGCAGACCTCCATGATCGACCATGGGCGAGTCGTCGTCGCGTGGATCTGTTCCAGCAGCCGACCGGCCAGCTCCGGATCCCGGAACTCCTCCAGATACCTCACCGCGTCACCCCCTCCTCGCCGGCCCCGCGGGCCGTGGCACTCACACCGGCCGCACCGTCACCCAGCTCCTCGGTCAGGAGTCCCATCCGCGCGAAGGTGGCCAGCGACTCCACCGCCGAGCGTTCGTCCAGCCGTTGGATCGCGAACCCCACATGCACGATCACGTACTCGCCGACCATGACCTCGGGCAGGTACTGCAGGCAGACGTCCTTGCGCACACCCCCGAAATCGACCTCGGCCATCCGGGCCCCGTGGCGTTCCTCGATCCCCACCACCCGTCCTGGAACCGCGAGACACACCTGTTCCTCACCCCTTTTCCCGCGTCTTCTCCCGCGCTGCGGCGACGAGCAGCTGACCGAGAGCGATCCCCCCGTCATTCGGAGGTACCCGCGCATGCCGCAGCACCGTGAAGCCCCCCGCATGCAGTGCCCTGGATGCAGCCGTCGTCAGAACGGCGTTCTGGAAGACCCCGCCGGTGAGTCCGACCAGGTCAAGGCCCACCTCGCCGCGTGCCCGCCGGGCGAGGTCCACGATCATCGCCACGACGGCTGTGTGGAAACGGACCGCGGCGATGTCCACGGCGAGCCCGGCCGACAGATCCCTCACCATCGCCCGGATGACCGGCGCCGGGTCGATAATCAGCGGCCTGCCCAGCCCCTGCCCGCGCAGGGCGAACGCGTGGCGTTCGCGGTCGTCCGCGCCGCCGCCGGCCGCGGTGCGCGCCCGGGCCTCCAGCTCGATCGCCGCCTGCGCCTCGAAGTCGACCTCGTGACGGATGCCGAGCAGCGAGCTGACCGCGTCGAAGAGCCGCCCCATGCTGGAGGTCGGCACGCAGCCCAGCCCGCTGGCCAGCTGGTGGGTCAGCACCCGCCGCTCCGGCTGCGGGCAGGCGACGACCGGCGGCAGGGTGGGATCCCAGCGGACTCCGGCGGCGTGCAGATGGGCGAGCGCCATCCGGCAGGGCCGCCGAACCGCGGCGTCCCCACCGGCAAGCGGCACATAGCCCAGGTGGGCGAAGCGCCGGAACCCGCGGTAGTCGGCGATCAGCACCTCGCCGCCCCACACGGCCCGGTCGGGGCCGTAGCCGGTCCCGTCAAAGGCGAATCCCACCACCGGCCGGGTGCCGTCGAGGCCGTGCTCGGCCATCAGCGCGGCCACATGGGCATGGTGATGCTGCACGGTCCGTATCGGTCGGCCGGCGGCGTGCCGCACAGCCCACTGGCGCGACCGATAGCCCGGATGCGCGTCGGTGACGAGCTGGCGGGGGGTGACGCCGGTCAGGTGCTCGAGGTGCCGCTCGGCGGCGTCGAAGGCGCGCAGGGTGGCCAGGTCGTCCATGTCCCCGATGTGCCCGCTGAGCCAGGCCGACCRGCCCGCGCCCAGGCCGCAGGTGTTCTTGAGGTCGGCCCCGACGGCCAGCGTCGGGGGCACCTCGAACGGCAGCGGCACCGGCAACGGCGCGTAGCCACGCGAGCGGCGTACCGGCGACGGGGCACCATCGACCACCCGGACAACGGAGTCGTCGCAGGGCACCCGGATCGGACGGTCGTGGCGCAGCCAGCCATCGACAAGCGGGGCGAGCCGGCGCAGGGCGTCGGTGTCCTCGGCCGCGATCGGCTCGCCGCCGAGGTTCCCGGAGGTCATCACCAACGGCGGCCATCCGGCGGTGCCGACGGTTCGATGGAGGGGCACGGGCTCGCCTGGCAGGCCGAGCAGCAGATGGTGCACCGGCGTGTAGGGCAGCAGCAGACCGAGATCGGGGTTGTCCGGGGCAACGGAGTCGGCGAGCGCGGGACGGCCGTCGCGACGGCGGCGCACCAGCACGATGGGCCGAGCGGGGTCGGTGAGCAGGGCCGCCTCCCGCTCGTCGACATGCGCCAGGGCCCGGGCCGCAGCCAGGTCGTGGACCATGACGGCGAACGGCTTGCCGCCGCGCCGTTTGCGGCGTCGCAGGGTCGTCACCGCCGTCGGGTCGGTGGCGACGCAGGCGAGGTGGTAGCCGCCCACCCCCTTCACCGCCAGGACGCCACCGTCGGCGAGCAGCCGCCGCGCCGCGGCGAGCGCGTCCTCGCCGGTCCGCGGCGCGCCCAACGGCGACACGAACTCCAGGCGCGGTCCGCACGCCGGGCAGGCGATCGGCTGGGCATGGAAACGTCGGTCGGCCGGATCGGAGTACTCCCGCTCACACACGGGGCACATGGCGAACCGGGCCATCGTCGTTGCCGGCCGGTCGTAGGGAAGGTCGGTGATGATCGTGAACCTGGGTCCGCAGTTGGTGCACGTGATGAACGGATGCCGGTAACGCCGGTCCGCGGGATCGGCCAGTTCCCGCAGGCAATCCGGGCATGTCGCCACGTCGGGGGCCGCCGCCGTACGCCCACCCGCGGCCGGCCGGGATCGGACGATCGCGAAGCCGGATCCGCCGCAGGGCGGAAGTTCCGTGGTCACGACCCGCTCGACCATGGCCAGCGGCGGCACGTCGCAGCGAAGCCGGCGGGCGAAGTCCTCGACTGCGCCGGGGGTTCCCTCGACCTCCGCGACCACGCCGCCGGTGTCGTTGCGCACCCAGCCGGTCAGAGCCAGCTCCGTCGCGGCGGCGTGGACGAACGGCCGGAAGCCGACCCCCTGGACCAGCCCCTGGACGACGAACCGTCGCCGGGCCCGGCCGCCTGGGCCGGCCTCCCGGCTCGGTTCACCGGCCCCGCCCACCGAGAGCACCGGCCGGGTCATGCGGCCCGCCGTGCCGTCCGCCATCACATCTTCTCGATCCTGATGTATCGGACGAGGGCCGGATACTCCCTCCAGAATAGGCCGACGGCACCGGCCACGCCGACTGTCGCCAGCACCAGCTTGCGACTACTCATGTCCACCTCCTCGGTACCGTTTTCCCACGCGTGTCCGCGGGCTTCGGGTGGTGCGCCGCCTGCTGGGCGCTACCCCGGCGGCAGGTTGGGCATGCTCCTCGGCGCGACGGGATTGCGCCTCTTCGGTCGGACGCCGGTGGAGCGCCGAGCGTCGGCGCTGCCATCGGCGTGGTGCCCCACCTGCCATCGGTACGAACCGGTCGCGTTGCCCTGTGCAACCCCCTTGACGTGCGCGGTGGCGTCCGGCGCGACGTCGGGCTTACCGACCCGGATCTCGGCCATCTCGTCCTGCCCTCCCTCTCTTTCCTCTCAGCCCCGCCCCGCGGGGCCAGCGCGGCCCTGGCCCGTAAGATGCACCGGCCGTGCGGCCCGCACCGGGCTTGCGGGCCGGCGGCCGAGATCGGCGAAGAACCCGTCGATCGCCGGCCACACGCGCAGGCCTCCGGACAGGCCCCTCCACTCCCGCCGGATGACCGCCACGAGCCKGTGACAGTCGTCGACGGGAACGATCCAGTGCTCGTGGCGGCCGTGGGTAGTGTTCGTCAGCAGCGCCTCGACCAGCGGTGTCAGGTCACCCAGCGCCGGGCAGCGCCGCACGATGCCGCGCCACGTGCCGGGCGCGACGCCCCAGCGGGTGGCGCCCATCGGGCTGGGATAGCGGGCGCTGACCGAGCCGTCGGTCCCGACGACGAAGAACGCCAACCCCACCGGGGTACCCAGCTCGTCCGCGTCGAGTGCGGGAAGCCGCAGCCGTCGCCGGGGAACGAGCCGGAAGTGCCCACGTCCGGCCGCCTCCCGGTCGAACAGCAGCGCGCACGCCTGGCAGGCGCAGAGCAGCTCGTCGCGTTGTTCGTCGAGGATGTGCCGATGCTCCGCCGGCACGGCGGTCCGGCACATGTCGCAGCGGGCCTCGGCCGCGCCGGCGCGGTCGGTCGCGGCGCGCACAAGCCGCCGCAACGCGCCGTCGGCCGTCGGGGACATCGGGGCCGTCATGGACCCACCCCGTCGGCGACGGGCCGGGCGAGCACGGTGTCGAGGGGAACGAAGGCGGTCCGCTCGGGTTCACCCGGCGCGGGTAGGCGCCGGACGTCGGACAGCTCCGGCGCGACGGCGAGCACGGCCTGGCGAACCGCCTCGGTGACCCCCGCCGAGGTCGAGCCACACCCGCCGAGGGTCAGCCGGACCTCGGCCACCCCCCGTTCGATCCCACTCAGCTCGATCTCCCCACCCCGGTCCCGGACTGCGGGTCGAAGCTGCTCGATCGCCCGCGCGACCCGGGCCCCGACCGGCTCAGGATGGACGTCGTGCAGGACGAGCAGATGGTCGAGCAGCTCGTCGCCGGTGAACGCGGCGAGCACCTCCGGGGCTCCCGACGCGTATCCGACGGCTCGGGCCAGCRCCTCGCCGTACACCGCCGCGAGTGTTGCCACCGCGTCGATCGCCARCTCACCACTCGGCCCCGGAATGCGCTCCACCTGCGCCAGCACCTCGTCGAGGTGGGCGAGCCGGCCCCGCACAGCGAGATCGTCGAGCCGGTGCCCACCCGCGCCGTCCGGATCAACCATGGCTGGCCCCGAACATCGGCGAGTGCACCGTGCGCAGGGTGCGGCCCCGACCGAGATACATGTGCACCCCGCAGGGCAGGCAGGGGTCGAAGCTGCGCACCGTCCGCATCACATCAACGCCCTTGAACCCCTCCGGACCGTTCTCCTCGAAGATCGGCATGTTCTGTACCGCGTCCTCGTAGGGGCCCGGAGTTCCGAAGAAGTCGCGGGGGCTGCCGTTCCACGGCGTCGGCGGGTAGGGGTGATAATTTGCGATCTTGCCGTCGCGCACCACCATGTGGTGCGACAGCACGCCGCGCACCGCCTCGTGGAAACCGCAGCCGATCGTCTCGTCCGGCACGTCGAAGTCGCAGAACACCCGGGTGTCACCCGAGCGCACCCGATCCATGCCCTGCTCGAGGAAGTACAGCGCCATCGCCGCCGCGTAGGCGACGAAGTAGACACGGGCCCGGTCCCGCTCGATCGCGTTCGACCAGGCCGGCGGCTTCCACTGCAGGTCGACGGCGGGCAGCGTGCGGCTGCGCGGCAGCGAGATGTTCACCGCGCCCCCGGTCGCGGTGACGTAGGGGGTGTTCACCAGTCCGGCGAGTGCCGTGGTGTAAAGCCGAGCGAAGGGCCCTCCCCCGGTATCCAGGGCGAGATGCTCGCCGCTGCGGGCGTCAAGCCACCGCGGGCTCATCACCCAGCTGTACTTCTCCCCGAAGTCCCGCTTCTGCGGCACCGGCAGCGTCGTCTGGTTCCACGGATGGCGCATGTCGACCGGATTTCCGAGCGGATCCCGGGTGACGAACGGCTCCTCGTTCACCCAGTCCTGGTAGAAGGAACTGCCCAGCAGGATCCGGATGCCCAGATTGATCTCCACCAGGTCGGTGGTCAGCAGATCGCCGTCGACGACGATCCCGGGTGTCACGTGCATCGCCCGGCCCCAGGTGGTCATGTTCTCGTACCGGTAGTCCACGACGTTCGGATCCTGGAACGCGCCCCAGCAGCCCAGCAGCACCCGGCGGCGGCCGACCTCCTCGTAACCGGGCAGCGCCTCGTACCAGAAGTCGAACAGGTCGTCGTTCAACGCGACGGCCTTCTTGACGAAATCAAGGATCTCCATCAGCCGGCTGAGGTAGTCGGTGAACACCGTCGGTTCCGGCATCGTGCCGACCCCGCCCGGATACAGCGTGGAGGGGTGCACGTGCCTGCCCTCCATCAGGCAGAACATCTCGCGGGTGATCCGGCTAACCTTGAGGGCCTCCCGGTAGATCTCCCCCTCGAACGGGTTGAACGAACGCATGATGTCAGCGATAGTCCGCATCCCGTGCACGGCCGCGTTCGGTGCGGCGGTGGCCTCTGCCCGGGCCAGCACGCCGGGATTGGTCTGCTTGACCATCGCCTCGCAGAAGTCCACGAACACCAGGTTGTCCTGGAAGATCGTGTGATCGAACAGGTACTCGGCGGCCTCTCCGAGATTGATGATCCATTCCGCCATCGGCGGGTTCGCGATGCCGTACGCCATGTTCTGGGCGTAGACCGAGCAGGTGGTGTGGTTGTCCCCACAGATGCCGCAGATGCGGCTGGTGATGAAACCCGCGTCCCGCGGATCCTTGCCCTTCATGAACACCGAATAGCCGCGGAACAGCGACGAGGTGCTGTGACACTCGGTGACCCGCCGGTTGGCAAAGTCGATCTTCGTGTAGATCCCGAGGTTGCCGATGATGCGCGTGATCGGGTCCCACGCCATCTCCACGATCTGGGCGGGCTTCTCCCCGGTTCTCGACTGCCTGGTCGTCGTCATCGCACACTCCCTCCGGCATCGCTGGGCCCGGCCCGGACAGACCGGGTGTGCCGCCCCGCCTGCCGTCTCGCCGACGTGGGCTCCGGCCCGGTCCTAGGGGCGGTAATGCGGGTCGTAGCCGGTGGTCAGCAGCTCCCGGTTGTGCCGCCACTTCGGCTCGGTGTTCGCCGTCGCATTGGTGATGCCACGCAGCCTGCGGATGAACGACCCGTAGGGTTTGATCGCGCGCGAGGACAGGCTCCCTCCCGGCGGCATGTCCATGAACGGCATGAACTTGTCCGGGAATCCCGGCATCGTGCAGGCRATGCAGATGCCGCCCACGTTCGGGCAGCCGCCCAGCCCGCCCATCCACCCGCGCTTGGGCACGTTGCAGTTCACCACCGGACCCCAGCAGCCAATCTTCACCTGACACTTCGGCGAGTTGTAGTCCTTCGCGAAATCGGCCTGTTCGTAGTAGCCCGCCCGGTCACAGCCCTCGTGCACGGTCCGACCGAAGATCCACTGGGGTCGGAGTTGGTCGTCCAGCGGTGGCGGCGGTGCCGTGCCCGCCGCGTGGTAAAGCACCCAGGTCAGCGTCTCCATGAAGTCGTCCGGTTGAACCGGGCAGCCGGGGACGTTGACAATCGGCAGGTTGCCGGCGGAGGTGAAGTCATGGCCCAGGTAGTCGGCAAGGCCCATCGACCCGGTCGGGTTGCCGGCCATCGCGTGGATCCCGCCGTACGCGGCGCAGGTGCCGATCGCGACGACCGCCCACGCCCTGGGTGCCAGCCGGTCGATCCACCAGTTCAGGGTCAGCGGCTGGCCGGTGTCCGGATCGTTCCCGAACGACGTCCAGTACCCGTCGCCGTGGATGTTCTCGTTCGGAATCGAGCCCTCGATGACGAGGATGAACGGCTCGATGTCACCGCGGGCCGCGGCTCGGTACGGGGCCAGGAACTCCTCCCCGCCGACGGTCGGCGACAGCACCTTGTTATGCAGATGGACCGTCGGCAACCCCGGCACGAGCCCGGTGACGACATCCTCGATCGCTGGCTGGGAGGCCGCGGTYACCGACACCGTGTCGCCGTCGCAGCTCATCCCCTCGGAGATCCAGAGGATGTGCACCTCGTCGAAACCGCCGCGTCGCGAGCTCCCGGACTGCGGGTTCGTGGCCGTCATCTCGGCCCCTCCCTCCTACTGGCGGATGCTGGGGATGGACCCCACGAGCCGGGGTCTCGGACGATCTGCGCGATGAGCCGCACCGCGTCGCCGACGGCAGCCCCCGCGGCGTGGGACAGTCCCATCCGCTCCTCGACGACGGCGGGTCGGCAGCCGACGACCAGCACTCGGCCGACATCGCCACCGAGGCCCCGCAGCAACCGCAGGACCACGTCGGGAGACATGCCATGGGCGTCCATGAGGGGGATGTCATCGACGGGGGGGATGTCGTCAACGGGAATGTCGTTGACGCCGGCCCCGTCAAGTTCGGGCCGGAGCACCACGAGAGTCCCCGGTGGATCGGTCGACGGGACCGCGTCGACGAGGATCACCACGTCGTACCGGCCGTCGAGGAGCTCATAGGCGAGATGCACGCCGCGGATCCCGTAGTCGACGACGTCCACCCCGGCCGGCAGGTCCGCCGGGTCGATGCGGCGCACAACCTCCACCCCGAATCCGTCGTCGCCGAGGAACACGTTGCCGATCCCGGCGACGAGGACGCGCGGTGRACCCGCGGAGGAACCCGCGGGCGGACCCACGCGGGTGGGCGCCGGCCCGATCATGACGCACCCGGTCCGTCGGTGAGCGGTGCCAGCTCCTCGGGTGCGAAGTAGTAATGACGGCCGTACCACCGGTGCAGTTCGGCGGCCGGGTCGTCGTCCAGGGACACCGCGACGTGCCAGGCGCCGTCAACGTCCAGAAAGACGGYCTGAACCCGGGCCTCGCGCCCCCTGAGAAACATGTCGTGCGCGTCGCTTCCACAGCTGCTTCCACGGTCACGGGGATGCAGCCGGACCCGGCTGCCCTTAGCGATCATCACGCCGTCCAGGGAAACACTGTCACTGTCCGGACGGACCGACCGGTCCGCCTCCGGCTCCCACCATCGCGTGGTCGCGGCGGCAACCGGTACGCCGGCCGGCGCGGCCCCGACCGACGGAACCGRTCGCAGCGACCGGACGGCGCCATGCAGGCGGGCGAGTGTGTCCCGCGGGATCCCGTCGACCCGGTCGATAATCTCCGCGGCGCGGCGATCGGTCGCCCGAGCCTCGTGTTTCTCGTCGTCGGTCAGAGCCAGCGTGCGCAGCGAGAGGATTTCATCGATCTCGGTGGCGTCGAAGAGGTCACCCGGGCTCTCGGGGGCGATCCGGGGATGGTCGTACAGGATGATCGGCGAGGACAGCATCACGTCCGGCGCTCCGTCGGCACCGGCGAGAACGGGGAAGGTGTGGATGTTCTCACACTCCCGTGTCGCCCCGGCGGCCCAGGTCGGCGGATCGAGCAGCGAGAGGAACCGTCCCCCGCACGCACCCAGGAGGCTGTGTGTCGCGATCATCGATCGGCGCAGCGCCATCGGTCGCGCGGCGCCGGCGGKGACGTCCGCCACCGTGTTCTCGACGACCAGGCGCAGCCGGTACAGCCGGAAGGGAGCCGCAGCCCGCGTCACGGACACCCGGACCGTCGCCGAGACCGGCCACCGCCGGCGAACCACCCGAGCCGCACCGCCGCGCCCAACGTCGCGGCCCGCCGGGTTGCCGCGATCATCCAACGGCTCGATCTCCATGCCACCGGGCAGGCTCAGGCTGAACGACTCTCCACGATCAGCCTGTTCCGCCGACCGGCCCCGCACAGCCGGGTCGGCCGGGTCGGCCAGGTCAGCCAGGTCGGCCAGGTCGGCCAGGTCGGCCAGGTCGGCCAGGTCGAGGGTGAGACCGGCCTCGCGCGGCACCGCCTCGTCGAAACTCAGCCGAGCAGCGCCGTCCGCCTTCAGCGCGTCGACCTCGCCGAACGCACCGTCGGCCCCTCTGACCTCGACCGAACGGCGCTGGAGTTGCAGAAAGCGCAGCCGGACGACAACCGAGGCGGTCGGGGACAGCTCGAGAAGACAGTCGGTCTGCTGGCACCACGCATCCGTCGATCCGGCGACGGTCCGTGGAACCGGCCCACCCGCCTCGACCCAACGCCGCGGCGCGARCACCCCGAACTGCCACCGCATCCGGTTCTTGCCCGAGGAGCGGCGATACGGATAGAGCAGATAGCCCTCGTACAGCACCGCGTCAGCCACTGCACGGGCCGACGCGAAACCGGCGGGACAGCTCCCACCGGCCTCGTCGGYACCGGTGCCGGCCCCCACGTCCACGTGAAGGGTGGTCCGCGCGCTGGGCGCCGTCATGGCGAGCGATGCCCAGGACAGGACGAACCCGCGAGCAGCATGACAGTCCCCCTTCGGCGGAGCCGTGGCACCACCCCTGGGGACGATGCCCACCGTACTGTAACCACATGTAACTACGCATTATGGCTATATGCAGTTACGAGAACACTCGTAGCTATTCTTCGACGGGTTGCCCGGGTGCCGCGGCCTCAAACACCGTGAGACGGCCCGCTCGACCGCGGGCGGTGGCCGGCACCCCGCTCGGCGCGCAGCCAGGCGTACCACTGGCCCAGGCCAGGCCCCGGCCTCAGACCCGGCCCCGATCCCGGGGTCGCGCGGACGCGCAGTACGTCGACCCGGGGATTGATCCGGTGAACCTGCGCCTCGTACCGCGCGACCTCAACGTCGAGGTAGGGCAGCAGGTCGCACTTGGTGAGCAGGACGAGATCGGCAGCCGCGAACATGTGCGGATACTTGGTCGGCTTGTCCTCGCCTTCGGTGACGGACATCAGCACCACCCGGGCTCGCTCGCCCAGGTCGAACAGCGCCGGGCAGACCAGATTGCCGACGTTCTCGATGAACACCATCGAATCCTCTGCTGGTTCGAGCTCACGCAGCGCACAGTCGATCATGGCCGCATCGAGGTGGCAGCCACGGCCGGTGTTGATCTGGACGACGGGAGCGCCCGTGGACCGGATGCGCTCGGCGTCGCGGATACTCTCCTGATCACCTTCAACCACCGCGATCGGCACGCCCACGCCGAACTCGCGGACGGTCCGCTCCAGCAGCGTCGTCTTGCCCGATCCCGGCGAGCCCATCAGGTTGATCGCCAGCACGTCACGGGCGAGCAGGCGGCGGCGGTTCGCCTCGGCGAGCATGTCGTTCCTGGCCARCATCCGCTCCTCGACAACCACGGTGCGCGACGTGGTCCCCCCGTCAGGCGCGTGGCCGGCAAGCGCCGGGCCGGGACCGACGGGGTCGACCCCGTCGAGGGAGGTCAGCCGGGGCGGCGCCGCGACGTCGTCACACCCGCAGGTTCCACACATCCCACATCACCTCCGCCGCTCGGCACGGGTGTCACCTCGACCGTAACGATCATCAGCTCGTCGCCACCGACCACCTCGACGTCGGCGCTGCCGCACGGGCAGAGCACCAGGAGCAGGCGATCGTCGGCCTCGAACGTGGCGCCGCACCGCCGGCAACGGGCACGGCCCGGCGGTTCGTCGATCTCCAGGCGAGCGCCTTCGACCGGCGTGCCCGCTGCCACCAGGTCGAAACAGAATCGGACGGAGTCGGGCACGACGCCGGACACCCGCCCGATGACCAGGTGAACCGCCGTGGCCCGCGCTGCCCCGATCCGTTCCACGATCGTGTCCACGACGTTCTGGGTGATCGCCAGCTCGTGCATCCACGGCTCCTCGGGGCCCGGGCAGCCCCACAGAGCACCCCGCTCGCGGCCGGCCCGTCGGTCTCCCTACCCGCCCGGGGTCGGGGACTACCGCCCGGTGTCGGGGACAGTCCTCTCGGGCGGCCTGACAGATCATGGCCGTCGTCATCGCGCTGACAGCCTCCCCTTCTCGATATCCCCTTCTCCATAAAGACGACAAGACTGCGCAAAAGAATATATTCCGCACCAATCTTGCTGGTGGCAGGGGTGGCGGCAAGGAACACCGTCAGCCGGATGGTTCGCCGTGGYCGCCTCGGTCCGATCCGACCGAAAAAGGGGGACTCATGGCTCTCTCGCACCCGGCACCGCTGACCGAAAATAAGCCGGCAGGACGAGGTTACCGATTTACCAGGGAGCAGCCATGACCGACCAGGGGACATTTAGCGTAGAGCCGCGGCACCCCGGCCATCCGGTGTCCTTCGAGATCGACTACCCGACAGGGGAGCGCGATCGACTCACCGTGTTCTTTCGAATTATCACGGTCATCCCGATCGCGGTCGTCCTCGCGGCGGTCGGCGGTACGGGATACGGCAGAAACAGTGCGATGTTCGGCGGCGGGCTGCTGTTCTTCGCTCCCCTGCTGCTGATTCTTTTCCGGCAGAGGTACCCGCGGTGGTGGTTCGACTGGAATGTCGCTCTACTGAGTTTCACGAACCGGGTCGTGGCCTATCTCACCCTGCTGCGGGACGAATATCCCTCGACGGAGGACGAACAGGCCGTCCACTTGACGATTCCCTATCCGGACGCCGCGCGTCTGAACCGCTGGCTGCCCCTGGTCAAGTGGCTGCTGGCGGTCCCGCACTACATCGCGCTGTTCTTCCTGTATATCGCGACGGTGGCGGCGATGATCGTCGGCTGGTTCGCCGTGCTCCTCACCGGACGCCTCCCGCGGGGACTGTTCGACTTCGTCGTCGGCGTGCTGCGCTGGACGAACCGGGTGGTCTGCTACGCGGTCATTCTGACCACGGACGACTACCCACCGTTCCGACTGCGGCCCTGAAAGGCCGTGGGTGACGGCACGGTTCCGAGGGTGGACAACCGACAGTGGGGTTCGGGTCGGCGGACGCCGTTGTCCGACCGGCCCTCGACGGATCAAGCTACGGCGGATGCCGCAGGCGCRGCCATCCAGGTCAGATCGGCCACGGTGACGACGAGTCGGCGGGCGACGTCGTCGGGCGACCGCCCCGCCTCCAACGCCTCCCGAATGGCCACCCCACGTGCTGTGCGCAGATCCAGTCTGCGCGGATGGTCAGCCCACATCAGATCATCTGCCAACGCGGCTCGCTCGAGCGGATCGGACACCTGCAGTACCTGTTCGTAGGACATCACGGGCCAATGGTTACGGCTAGTCGGATCTTTGGCAACATGTGCATGGCGACTTTCTGAGCATCGTGCGCACCCGATGCTCCCGCCATGGCCGTCCGGTGTCCGCTCGGGCAGACGTACCGACCACGGCGAGGCGACCGACGGTCAGGGCCAGGGGGTGAAGGCGAGGCAGACATCGTGGCCGCCGAAGCCGAACGACGTCGACAGCRCCGCGCCGGTCCGGATCGGCCTGTTGTCCATCGTCACCACGTCCAGCGTGATCTCGTCGTCGATCGCCTCGAGGTTGCGGGTCGCCGGGACCGTCCGCTCCCGCAACGTCAGCACGCAGAGCAGCGCCTCCACCGCGCCGGCCGCGCCCAGCAGATGTCCGGTCATCGACTTCGTCGACGTCACCGCGACACCGTCGAGCGCCGCGCCCAGCGCGCCGCGCAGCGCACGGCTCTCGGCGAGATCGCCAGCCGGTGTCCCCGAGGCATGCGCGTTCACGTGCACCACGTCCGCCGGGTCAAGACCGGCGGCGTGCAACGCCCGGCGCACGGCCCGCGCCGCCCCGGCTCCCGTCGGGTCGGGGGCTGCGACGTGATAGGCGTCGGCGCTGACCCCAGCGCCGGCCACGGTCGTGTAGACCCGGGCGCCGCGGGCGCGGGCGTGCTCGGCGGCCTCCAGGACGAACATCCCGGCACCCTCGCCGAGCACGAATCCGTCCCGGACTTTGTCGAACGGCCGGGACGCCGACTCCGGCGGGTCCTCACGGCGGGACAGCGCCTGCATCTGCGCGAATCCCACGAGCGGGAGCGGATGGACGGCRGCCTCCGTGCCACCGGCGACGGCGACATCCGCTCGACCGGCCTGGATCAGGTCGACGGCGGTGGCAATGGCCTCCGCACCGGACGCGCAGGCGCTCACCGGAGCGTGCACCCCGGCGCGGGCACCGAGCGCGAGACCCACCGCCGCGGCCGGTCCGTTCGGCATGAGCATCGGCACCAGGTGCGGGGACACCTGGCGCGCCCCGCGCTCCCGGAACACGTCGTACTGGTCGAGCAGGGTGGTGAGGCCGCCGACCCCGGAACCGACGACGACGGCGAAACGTTCCGGCTCCGGCGTGGGGGTGCCCGCGTCGGCCCAGGCTTCCCGGGCTGCGACGAGGGCAAGCCGCTGCCCCCGGTCGAGCGTGCGTGCCTCCACCCGGCCAAGCTGCGGCTCGACGGCCACCGGCGCGGCGATGCGGACCGGCAGCGACTGCGCCCACGGCTCATCGAGCCGGCGGATCCCGGATCGGCCGGCCAGCACGCCGCTCCACGTCGACGCGACGTCGCCGCCGAGCGGTGTCGTGGCCCCGAGACCGGTGACCACCACCTGCCGCGCCGCCTGCCGGCCCACCGCCTGCCTGGCTGTCGTCCGCCCGTTCGCCGTCGGGTCGGTCGTCTCGATGCTCACGCGACGCCTCCGGGAGTGAGGCTCAGCGGCAGCGACGTCAGGCCCCGCTGGATGAGGCGGCTCAGCAGGTCGTCAACGACCTGCTCGGCCCACGGCCGCATCCCCTCGATCGTGCGCGGGGTGAACGCCTTGCTCACCAGGCCGCGCAGCCGGGTGTGGCCGGGCGGTTCCATCTCCGGGTCGGACCGTGCGGGCCAATCCGGTGCTCCCAGGGACGGTGCGGCGGAATCCACGTGCGGCTCCGTTTCGATGCGCCGAGATCCAGGCGGGCGGAGGTCAGTGCCGGACCGGTGCCGGGGCCAGGTGCCGGACCGGTACCGGGCGGTCAGGACGCGTACAGCTCCTCGATCTCCTTGGCGTTCTCCTCCTCGATCACGGCACGGCGAAGCTTCAACGACGGGGTGAGCTGGCCGCCCTGGATGGTGAAGTCGTGGCTCAGGAGGCGGAACTTCCGCACCGACTCGGCCCGCGAGACCTGCGCGTTCGCCGCGTCGACCGCGGCGCTGACCTCGGCGACCAGCCGAGGGTCGGTGTGGGCGGCGGCCTCGTCCAGCTTGTGACCGCCTCGCCGGGCCCAGGCCTGCACGGCGGCCCGATCGAGGGTCACGAGGGCCGTCACGAACGGCCGGTTCTCCCCGATCACTATGGCGTTGCTGACCAGCGGGTGCAGCCGGATGCGGTCCTCCAGCGGTGCCGGCGAGACGTTCTTCCCCCCGGTGGTGATAATGATCTCCTTGATTCGACCGGTGATGTGGAGATACCCGTCGTCGTCGAGCCGACCGAGGTCACCGGTGCGCAACCACGGCTCGTGCGCGCCCGTCCGATCCGGCCAGTAGCCCGGCGAGACCTGCGGCCCAGCCACCAGGACCTCGCCCTCGTCGCTGATCGCGACGGTGGTCGCCGGCAGCGGACGGCCCGTGCTGCCCGGCCGGTCGAGCCCGGGAGCGCTGATGCTGACGGCCGTCGAGGCCTCGGTCAGCCCGTAGGCGCCGAGGACGTGCACCCCGACCCCGGTGAGGAACTCGGCGGTGGAGGGGTCGAGCGTCGCTCCCCCGCACACGACGTGGCGCAGGCGCCCGCCGAACGCCGCGCGCAACCGGCGGTACACCAGCCGGTCGAACAGCGGAGCCTGAAGCCGCGTGACGAGCCCCAGGCCGCCCTGCCCACGCCGGGCCCGACCCAGCACGCAGGCGGTCCGTTCGGCCGCGGCGAACAGGCGCCCCGAGAGTCCGCCCGCCGCCGCCGCCCGCGCGCCCTTGCGCATCTTCTCCAGCGCCGACGGAACGGTGATCAGGAAGGTGGGGCGGAAGGTGCGCAGCGCCGGGACGAGGCCCCCGGGGTCCGGCAGCAGGGCCGTCCGCACTCCGGCCCACAGACACCCGATCATGGTCACACGCCCGAACACGTGCGAGAGCGGAAGGAAAAGAATGGTACTGGCCGAGCCGGTGGCCGGACGCATCACCGGGTCCAGCCGCTCCACCGAGTTGACGGCGGCGGAGAAGACGTTCGCGTGGGTCAGCAGGCAGCCCTTCGGCACGCCGGTCGTCCCGCTGGTGTAGACGATTGTCGCGAGGTCGTCGGCCCGGACCGCGTCCCGGCGGCGGAGCACCTCGGACTCCGCGACGGACTGACCGGC
This sequence comes from Frankia sp. CcI156, assembly GCF_001983015.1. Taxonomy (NCBI): domain Bacteria; kingdom Bacillati; phylum Actinomycetota; class Actinomycetes; order Frankiales; family Frankiaceae; genus Frankia; species Frankia sp. CcI156. The sequence goes on along the minus strand of NZ_MOMD01000063.1, from coordinate 18,571 downwards.
GGTGCCGAGTGCCGACACGGCCTCGTCCAGCGACCAGACGCGCGTCGCGGGAAGACCCGCTGACAGGACCAGGCGCTCGTGGTCGGGTGTCTCGACGAAGCACCACGAGGCCTTGGAGTCACCGATGATGTGGTCGACCTGGTGGGCCGAGGAGGTCGGGTAGACGGGGACGGTGACCGCGCCGATGCTCCAGATCGCGAAGTCGGCAACGGCCCAGCCGTAACCGGTCCGACCCATGATCGCAACCCGGTCGCCAACCCCGACGTCGTGCGCCACCAGGCCCCTGGCGACGGCCGCGACGTCGAAGCAGAACCGGCCCGCGGTCACATCGCGCCAGCCTCCGTCCACCTGATGGGCCAGAACCGGCCGGTCGGCGACCATGGCGACCTCAGTAAGGACGGCGGCGGCCAGCCCTCGGTCGGCGGGCAGCTCAGTACCTCCGGGCACCCGCAGAATGTTCACAGTTGATCCCCTGATCCCCGTTCCCGGACGCRCACAGGTCAGCCCGGATGGTCGACGAAAAATCCCCTATTAAATGCGATGGAAAAGACGATGACAAAGACGTTCCGACATCGCACCCATCACTCCAAATGGCACCGCGAGTGGAACGGGACAAGCCCGGCCGCTTCTTCATGCTAACCGTCTTCCCAGCCCATGTGAATGGGTACGGACGTCGCTGTGGAGCTGACCGCGATGGTTTTCTCTGATCGATCCATTGTTCAGGCCTGCCGATCTTCAGGCCTGCCGGTCTTCAGGCCTGCCGGATCAGCGAGCACGCACCGGCGGTCACCGAGGTCAAGGCCGCGGGCGTGCTCCGCGGCCTTGGTGCCGGGCCGGTCGCCGGCTCGTCCGACCTGGACGGATCCAGGGACGGCGGTCCCAGGAACGGCCCGGCGGCGTCGAGGCTGTTGAGGAAGGCCGTGACGACGGGCTGCGGATCCGGACGCCAGACCGCGTACGCGCCGACAGTCGGTACCGGGTCGACGAGCCGCACCGCGACGGGGCCCTTCGTGGGCACATGCGCGCCGCGATMCGCCGACGCGAAGGCCACCACCGGCCTGGTCGTGACGACGATGCCGGTGGCGCCGGAGTCGTCGACCTCCTCTGCCACACTCAGGCGGATGCCACAGCGGTCGGCGGCGGCGAGGATAGCGTCGTGCATCGCCGGGCTCTGTTCCCGGCGGAACAGCACGCATCCCTGGCCCGCCAGCTCCCGGAACGAGACCTGGCGACGGTCCGCCCACGGATGGTTTCGCCCGACGAGCGCCACCAGCGGCACGGTGAAGACCCGATGGGACCGCAACTGGGCCGCGAGAGGCCCGGCGAACACGAGCGCGACGTCGAGTTTTCCCGCGGTGAGGGCGGACAGCTGGGGGCCGCTGCGAGCCTCCCAGAGAGTGGTCGAGACGTTCGGGTAGTCAGCGTTGAGCCGTAGCAGGGTGGGTTGGAGGACCCGTTCCCCGGCGGGGAAGTTGAACCCGATGGAGATCCGACCGGTCCGGCCGGAAGCGGCCTCCCTGGCCGCCCGGACCGCCTGTCGTGCCTGTTCCAGCAGACGTCGTGCCTCCATCTCGAAGGCCCGGCCCGCCGGGGTCAACCGGACCTCCCGGGAGGTCCGGTTGACCAGTTCGACACCGATGTCACGTTCGAGACGCTGGAGCTGCTGACTGAGAGAGGGCTGGGCCAGATGGAGCCTGGCCGCGGCCCGGCCGAAGTGGAGTTCTTCTGCGATCGCCAAGAAAGAGACGAGGTATCGGAAATCGATCTTGCTCTCCATGGTACCTCCCGCGGACACGCTAGCGATCCCGAAAAACTACGGGTGAATACGGCGTGTGGAGATACGGAAGGTACGGTGTAAGATTCGCCCGACGTGRCATCCACCACGCCTCCGACCTGGCACTTGACTTCGAGCAGAATATCAGAAGCGGCTCGATCCGCGACTTTGCGGCACTATCCCCGGAAGCGGACGGGGAGCTCCGCCAGTCCTCGGATGAGCAGGTTGGATTTGTAGGGCGGCGAATCGACGAGAAGCTCGGCGGACCGGACCCGGTGGAGGAACCCCGCCAGGAAGATCTCCATCTCGAGCAACGCCAACGGCGCGCCGAGGCAGTAGTGGTGACCGAGGCTGAACGACAGGTGCCGGGACGCGCCGGAGCCTGCCACGTAGCGGCGCACATCGAGACGGTSCGGGTCGTCGAATGCCTCCGGATCACGATTGGCGCAAGCGATCAACGCCACCACACCCTCACCCGGGGAAAAGGTTCGGCCACCCACCGTCATCTCCCGGGTCGCTGCCCGGGTGTTGAGGTGGATCGGGGAGTCATAGCGTAGCAGCTCGTCGACGGCGGGCCGGATGAGATCCGGTTCGTCGCGCAGCAACGCCGTCTGGTCGGGGTTACGCAGCAACGCCAGCGCCCCGTTGCCGACCAGGTTGACCGTCGTCTCGTGGCCGGCAATCAGCAGGGTCACGCAGGTGCCGAGCAGTTCGTCCTCGGTCAGCCGATCACCCTGCTCCTCGACGGCAGCCAGCGCGCTGAGCAGATCGTCGCCACCGCTGCGGCGGCTGCGCGCGACCAGCGCACGGAAGTAGGCGAGAAACTCGGGGATGGCGTCGTTACGCTCCGCCAACGCCTCCGGAGACATCAGGACGTCCGGGTCGAACGCCCTGGCCAACGCCTGCGACCAGATCTGGATGATGCCGTGGTCGGCCGCCGGCACCCCGAGGATCTCACAAATGATCGTGAGTGGCAGCGGGTACGCGATCGTCTCGATGAGGTCGAACTCTCCGGCCCGCAGCGCGGTGTCGAGCAGATCGTCGACGAGGGCGGYGATACGCGGCCGCAGATCGGCGACCCGACCCGGGGTGAACGCCTTACTCACCAGGCCGCGCAGCCGGGTGTGGTCCGGCGGCTCCATCCACAGGAACGTCGCCGGGAACTCCTCGGCGGGCAAGGTGGGATGCAGCTGGTGGGCCTCCTGATCGTGCCCCCAGCTCTGGTTGGACAGTACCGCTACACAGTCGTCGTGCCGGGTGGYGACCCGCAGTCCGAACGGCGTCTCGTGCAGCCGGCCGGCTGCCCGCAGGCGCGCATAGAGCGGATAGGGATTCGGCCTGTTCGCGGGATCGAACAACGCGGCCAGCAGATCAGGCGCCTGGTCCGGGAGCGGTTTCCCGTGGTCGGCCGCGACGCCGGTACCGGCGTCCGCCCCGGCGAATACGGAATCGGTTGTGACTGCCATGACGTGCTCCTCATCGTCGGTCCGACGAATGCCGGCGCGGGTGGTGCCACGGAGCTCGGTTCACGGTGGGTCTCCACCTGGAAGCGCCCCGGGACCTGTGCGTTCAGGCCACCTGCCCGGAGCCTGATCGCGGCGGTGAGAAATGAGGGAATGGAGGCGATGGATGGGATGAGTAAGGACGGTGGCGGCGGGTGGGGACCCTCAGTTCCGTTCCCGAGTCTTGTCTCCTGACCCTTGTCTCCGGATTCCGGCCGGACACGGGAAACTTGCTTCGGTCGCGGTCGCGGTCGCGGTCGCGGTCGCGCGCCGAGCCGGCGACCCGGCGACCCGGCGAGGTGATCGGTACATTTGATACCACCAGGACGACACCCAGGTGAACTCCCAGGAAACCATCGGATGAATTTTCCGACCGCCGGAACGATTCGGTGATGTATTGTCGGCCCTGATGGATCAATAGATTACCTAAATTTTTGTTGACGAACGACCACCATACCCACGAGCCTTTTCCTGCCGCCCGCGGCATTCATCAGCACATCCGATCATCAGTACACCCGACGGACAGAGATCAGTACACCCGACGGGCGAGTACACCCGACGGGCGGCCCGATCGGCTGCTGTTCGGCCGCCGTCGCCTCGGTGCCGGCCGGGCCCCATCCGTCGCACGGACGCGGAAGACACCCGGACGCGGAAGACAGGAGCGCGGATCATGCCTGCCATCCGGAGCGAGGTCACCTCGCCCACCTCCGCCATCTCGCCCATGTCTCCGACTCTCCATCCGCGGCCGGGCCCCCCACGGTCGGCGACGACCGGCGGGCCGACCCACGCGACCCACRGCAGCCACCCGACCGACCCGACCGGCACGACCGACGCTCGCGGGCACCATGAGCCGCTCGACGCCGAGACGTTGCACGACGCACTGGACGTCGCGGCCGCCCGGCATCCCGACACGCCCGTCACGTTCCCGTCCACCCACGAGGTGATCTCGCTGCGGGACCTCGCGGCCACCTCCCGGATCATCGCGGCCGCGCTGACGACGGACGGGGTCCAGGCCGGCGAGCGGGTTGGGGTGCTGGCCGCGAACTCGGCCGAGTTTCTGCTCGCGCTCTTCGCGATCAGTCGGGCGGGCGCGGCGGCCTGTCCGCTGCCACTGCCGACCACCGCGCACGACCTCAACGGCTATGCCGACCGGGTCTCGCGCACTACGGCGGCCGCGGGCATCCACCGGGTGGTCACCGGCGGCCGAGTGTCGGCCATCCTGCGCCGCACGGCCGACCGGCTCGGCGGACTCCGGTTCCTCCCCGCGGCTGACCTGGTCCGCGACGTCGGTCCCGCCACGCCCACACGCCAGCCACATCCGGGTCCCGAATGCCCGGTGGGTGCGGTGGGTGCGGTGGGTGCGGACGACGTCGCGATCGTGCAGTTCACCTCCGGCAGCACCGCGGCCCCGAAGGGCGTGGTGCTCAGCCACCGCGCCGTGCTGTGCGGCATCCGCGCGATCATCGACGGCATCCGGCTCGGTGAAGGCGATCACGGCGGAATCTGGTTGCCGCTGTTCCACGACATGGGGCTGTTCGCGACCCTCAGCGCGATCATGACCGGCATCCCGATGACCGTCTGGTCCCCGGCGGACTTCGTCCGTGACCCCGCCGGCTGGCTGCGCTCGTTCCTCGCCAGCGGCGCCACGATCTCGCCGGCGCCGAACTTCGCCTACGACGACCTCGTCCGGGCGATCGACCCAGACGAGGTACCCGGGCTGGACATGCGCCGGTGGCGCGTCGCGCTGAACGGAGCCGAGCCGGTCTCCGCGGTCGGCGTCGAGCGCTTCCTCGACCACTTCGCGCCGGCCGGGTTCGCCCCCACGGCGATGTTCCCCGTGTACGGGATGGCCGAGGCCACCCTGGCCGTGGCCTTCCCGCCGCTGGGCCGCGCCCCCGTGGTCACCTGGGTCGACCGGGACCGACTCGCCGCCGAGGGAATCGTGACGGAGGTCCCGCGCGAGCATCCGCGCGCCAAGGGGCTGGTCGCCGTCGGCCGGCCGGTCCGCGACATCCGGATTCGCATCGCCGACCTGCACGGTGACGTCCTGGCCGATCCGCTCGGCGACGGTCTGGCGCCGAGCCTGCGGGTGGGCGAGATCCAGATCCGGGGTGGTTCGGTCACCTCGGGCTACCTCACCGCGGGGGGCCTGACGACCGGGGGCTTCACAGCGGACGGCTGGCTGCGCACCGGCGACCTCGGCTTCCAGCGCGGCGACGATCTGTTCGTGACCGGCCGGGACAAGGAAATGATCATTATACGCGGCGTGAACTACTACCCCGAGGACGCCGAAGCGGCGGTGCGTGACCTTCCGGGCGTGCACCGACGTCGCGTCGTCGCCTTCGGCTCCCCCGACCAGCCGGACGCCGCCGGCAGCCCTCCGGACGCCACCGGAGCGAAGGCTGCCGGCGGCGTCACGGTGGTCGGCGAGACCGCGCTGACCGAGCCCGCGGACCGAGCCCGACTCGCGACCGACCTGCGGATGGCGGCGACTGCGGCGCTGGGGCTGTCCACGGTGACGGTGCGTCTGGTCGAGCCCGGCGCGCTGCCCCGCACCTCCAGCGGCAAATTCCAACGGCTGGCGGTACGCGACCTGGTCGGGCGCGGCGTGCTCTGACCCGCAAGCCCAGCGTCCAATTCCGCACACCCACCGCGTTCCGCGCCCATCGACCAGGGAGCCCGATGCACAGCCACCTGATGACGCCGAGCCCTGACGGCCCGCGGGAAGCCGACGATCCGGAGGACTACCTGAGCGTGCCGTGGTCCGTGCTCGCGGACTATCGGTGTTTCGGCTGCTCGCCGCACAATCCGCACGGGCTGCAACTACGCTTCTCCGCCCACGCCGACGGCATCTCGACCCGTTTCCGGCTCGAACGCCGGCACGAGTCCTATCCCGGCGTCGTGCACGGTGGCCTCATCGGAGTGATCGTCGATGAGACGATGGGCAATCTGATCGTGCTGCAGGTCGGGCTCACCGCGTTCACCACCGCGCTGCGGGTACGCTACCTCGCCCCGCTGAGCGTCGGCGCCGAATACCGCTGCGTCGCCCGGCTGCGCGGCGTCCCGGATGCTACCCCCGGCCGCGGGGACGCGGCACCGGTCGGCGGCACGGCCGGCGGCACGGCCGGCGGCGTAAGCGGCGGCAGAGCAAACGGGCTGGTGCACGCCGAGGCCGAGCTCCTCGACGAGGCCGGGACGCTGCTCGCGACCGCAAGCGCGACCTACCKCCCGACCCCGATGGACACCGCCCGGGACCGGATGATGCTGAATCCGACCGAGGCCGACCGCGTCGCGCAGGCGCTGGCGGCGACGCTCACCAGACCACCGGCCACCGGGTCCACCGCCGCCGGCCTCCCCACCTCAGAGGAGCACTGAATGTCCGTGTCGTATACGGAGATCGTCACCACCGTCACCGCCATCGTCGCTCGTGAGCTCGGCATCCCGATCGAGGACCTGGCTGCGGACGCCGATCTGCGCTCCGTGGAGGGTGCGGACTCGGTGAAGGTGCTCCGGATGATCGCCCGGGTGGAACGCGAGTACGACGTCGAGCTCGAGGACGATGACGTCTTCTCGGCGGTCACCGTCGCCGAGGTCGCCGACGTCGTCCAGGCTGCGCTGCAGGTGCAGGCCGCATGAGCTCGCCCGTCACCACCGCGCCGGAGGCGGCGGCGGGCCTCGCCACCGAACCCACGACGAGCACCGAACCCACGACGAGCACCGAACCCACGACGAGCACCGAACCCACGACGAGCGACACCAATCAGCACTACGACCTGCCGCCCGAGGTCTTCGGCCTGTTCCTCGATCCCCTGCGCAAGTACAGCTCGGGTCTCTACCGCACGGAGCACGACACCCTCGAGCAGGCGCAGATCGCCAAGCTCCACTTCGTCGCCGATCGGCTCGGCCTGCGCCGCGGTGGTCGCGTCCTCGACATCGGATGCGGTTGGGGCTCGCTGACGCTGTTCATGGCGGTCGAGTACGAAGCCGAGGTCGTCGGGGTCTCCCCCGCAGGGCGACAGCACGCCTACATCGCGCAGCGAGCCGCCGAGCTCGGCGTGAGCGACCGCGTCACCACGATCCAGGGCCACTTCGAGACGGTCGAGCTGCCCTCGGGGAGTTTCGACGCGGTGACGATGCTCGGCTCGATCGTGCACATGCCCGACCTCGATGTCGTGTTCCGGCGGGCCCGGGCGCTGCTGCGCCGCGACGGACGGCTGTACGTGTCGGAAAGCTGCTTTCGCAACGCGGCCACCCGGGCGGCGTTCGACCATCGGGAAGGGACCGAGTTCGTCCGCGCATCGATCTTCGGCTGGGGGGACATGCGGCCGCTGTCCGACCTCGTCGCCGGCGCCGAGGACGCCGGTTTCTCCCTGGCGAGCCTCGACGATCTCACCGACGACTACCGGCGCACCATCGACGACTGGCTGGTGAACGTCGACGCGGCCGCGGAGCGGATCGACGCGATCCGCCCGGGAACGGCCGCGACGCTGCGCCGCTATCTGGAGGTCGCGAACGCCGGCTGGGGCTACACCACCAAGCACTACGCGCTGGTGTGCCGCAAGGCACGCTGACCGCCGCCGAGCGAGGAACGGGATCCACATCATGACGGCATCCGACATTCTCCGGCCGGCGTTCGGCCAGGCCCGCGGCGTCGAACCACCGCGAGCCCCCGCACGCCCGGCCCTGGCGCCGCTGCTTCCTCCCGCCGAGGTCGAGGCGGCCGTCATCGCCTTCCACCAGGCGGGTTCCACCACCCGCCGCTTCGACGTCGAATCGACGTTCGCCTGGGAGAACGCCGACGCCGGTCGGCTCACCGAGGGACAGCGCTCCGCGGTCCGGTTCATCACGTTGATCGAGGACCACCTGCCCGGCTACTTCGGCGTGTACGAGCGGGCCTTCCCGCTGAACCCCGACGTCGACGTCGAGACCTTCGTGCACAACCGGGAGCTTTACCACTTCACCGTGCGTTGGGCGCAGGAGGAGGACAGCCACGCCCGGGCACTGTTCCGCTACCAGGTCGCCGCCGGCATCGCCGATCCCGACGAGCTGCGGCGGGAACTGGCGACCGAGGGGCGCAAGCACTTCGAACTGCCGCACGACCACGCGGTCTCGCTGTTCGCCTACGCCCTGGTCCAGGAGAAGGCGACCCAGCTGTACTACCAGCAGCTGCGGGCGGTCGTCGGCGATCCGGTGTTGGCCGATCTRCTGAACCGGCTCGCCAAGGACGAGGCCCGGCACTTCACCTTCATGGCCGACATCGTGGAACGGTACCTGCGCCGCCACGGCGACGCCGTCATCGAGCCGATCCGGGAGGTTATCGCGCACTTCCGGATGCCACTGGCCGACACGATCCGGGGTTACTGGCGCTGGGCCCTGCGGATCGCCGAGACTGCCCGCTACGATCACACCGACGCCTACCCGCACCTCATCCGAGTGGTCAACCGGGCGGTCGACGTCCGCACCGACAAGGTCGACGAACTGGTTCGCTTCGTCGACGCCTGCCGGTCGACGACCCTGGACACCCCGTAGGTCCCTGCCAGGACCAGCGCAGCAGCAGTGGCCGTCCCACGAACCGGCGGCCGGTGAATTTGCGGGAGCTGAGCGCGGTCCGCGATCCCTGGACCGTGCTCAGCTCCCCACGACTCGGCCGCCACACGATCACGCGCACGATCACGCGGACGCGTCCCGGCTGGGACGCGTCCGCGTGGATGGCCGCACGGGAAACTACCGGATCCGTTCGTGACAGGCCCGGTACCGGCAAACCCGGCACCGTCAGGCCCGGTACTGACGAACTCGATCGCCGAAGCGGTCAGGGCATCGCCTCCACCAACGCCTGCCGGATGTCGGAGTTCCGGTTGAACTCCCGGCCGAGAACGCTGCCGAGCGCCTTGCGGATCTTCACTTGGAGCTGTTCCAGCGTATCCGGCTCGGAAACCCGCAAGAACACCTCGAACGCGGTGTCAATGGTCTCGTGGCCMTGAAGATCCTCGAGCAGGCGGTGCTTGAACTCCCCCACCGGATGCTTGATCCGGTTGTTCGACATGTAGAAGTGGAACGTCTCCAACACGGACACGAGCTCGTGCGGATTCCGCTCCAGCCGGCGCTTCGCGAAGTACATGAACTCCCGGGCATGACCGGCCTCGTCCCGGCTGGCGCGCAGCATGAGGTCCGCCAGCACCGGCTCGCGCACCCACTCCGACATCGTCCGGTAGACCGTGTYCACCGTCATCTCCGAGATGACGTTGGTGATCAAAGTGGCGCTCGGCGTGGTGCCCGGCACGTAGGGCTCGCGCAACGCCTCGATCCGGCGCTGGTCGATCTGGGCGTCCACCGCCTGCAGCCACGCCCGGAAGGCGTAGTGGTGCTGGAGCTCCTGGTAGCYCCAGATGTTCACGAAGGCAGAGCAGTCGTAATCGTCGGTGAACTCGTTGAGAAAGCCGTGCACCGCCGCGATGGAGGTGGCCTCACCCATGACCGCACCCTTGACCAGCGCAATATACTCGGGCTGGACAAGATCCCTGCGGATCTCGTCCAGCGGCAGGTCGACCAGCTTCCACTGCAGCCGCTCATAGTGCTGGAATACGTCAAAGCTGTGCGCGTTCTCGATGGTGTCGGAGGTCGCCATGCTGGAATCTCCCCTGGCCCGGTCCCGTCGACCTGTGCGGACTCGTTTCTATTTCACCACAGTTGGTTCGACAATATCAACGGCCAGTCATTACGTCATCCCATCGATCGATGGGAACAGGCTATGGCGCCCACGACGAAGTCCTTGGATTTTTATGATGTTCTCGCCCAGGATTCCGGGAAGATTAACCCACGAGTCGATCCGGCGGGCCGCCAATACCTCATGGCTGCTCTGGCTCCATGAACCTGCTCCAGGCACCTGCTCCATGCACCGCGCGAGAGACCGGGCAAGAGGGAGTTCATGTGACACCTGCTGCGCACGCTGCTGACGCGGGTCGAGAAGCTGGAGCTGCCTGGAGCCGCTCAGCGACAGCCGCCAGGACAAGCCGAACGTCAACTTCCGCGGCCCTGACGGACTCCCGGCCGCCCCGCGGCAGCCGGGGGCACGCCGTCGTCCTCGGCGCCGGGATGGCCGGGCTCCTCGCGGCCCGGGTGACGGCCGAGTTCTTCGACCGGGTGACGATCATCGAACGAGACGACCTCACCACCGAGGGTACTCGCCGCGGCGTCGCGCAGGGATCCCATCTGCACGCCCTCACCGAACGAGGCCGGTTGTGCCTGGAGGAGCTGTTCCCCGGGTTCACCGACACCGTGACCGGCCACGGCGCGCCTCGCGCCCACATGCTCGTCGAGACCCGGTGGTACGTCCGCGGGCGGCGATTGTACCCCACCGACACCGGGCTCACCTCCCTGCTGGCGAGCCGGCCGCTGCTGGAGAGCGTGCTGCGGGAGGCCGTACTCGCCCGTTCCCAGGTCCGCCTGCTGCAGCGGGTGCGCGCCGTTGGGCTGGTGGRCCGGCCCGGCCCGGGCGGTCCGGACGAACCCGGCCGGATCGTCGGGGTCCGGGTCGAACGCCTCGACAGTGGCCCGCGGCCGGACGACGCCCGAGTCAACGGCACCCAAGCCAACGGCACCCGGCCCGACAGCAGCACCTGGCCCGGCGGGGTACGCCCTGCGGATGCGCACCTCGACGGCGGCGAGGTCATCGAGGCGGAGCTGGTCGTCGACGCGACCGGCCGCGGCTCCCGGGCAGCGGACTGGCTCGCCGCGCACGGGCTGCCCGTGCCCGTGCGCGAGCAGGTCGACGTCGACCTCGGCTACGCATCCCGCGTCTACCGGCGACGCGCGAGCGACCTCGACGGCCAACGTGCGGTTATCATCTCGACGATCCCCGGGCTGCGCGGCGGTGGCGCCGTCGCGCAGGAGGACGATCGGTGGATCGTCACCCTGGCCGGCATGCTCGGCGAGCATCCGCCCACCGACCCGGACGGGTTCGCCCGCTTCGCGGCAACCCTGCCCGCTCCCGACATCGCCCGGCTCATCGCCGACGCCGAGCCGCTCGGGGATCCGACCCCCTACCGCTTTCGCGGATCGGTGCGACGCCCGTACGCACGCCTGCGCGAGCCCAGCGCCGGCTTCGTCGCCCTCGGGGACGCGGTGTGCAGCCTCAACCCGCTGTACGCCCAGGGGATGACGGTCGCGGCCCAGCAGGCGCTGGCGCTGCGGGACGCCCTGCGGGACACGCCGGACGCGCTCGGCCCACCCGCCGCCCGCACCGACGCCGATCTGCCCCGGCGGTTCTTCACCGCCGCGGCCGTTCCCGCCGACTTGGCCTGGGCTCTGGCCACCGGAAATGATCTAGGATACCCACAGGTGCAGGGGCGGCGCACCCCGCGGATCAGGCTGGTCAACGCCTATCTGCCCCACGTGCACGCCGCCGCGCATACCGACCCGGTGGTGGCCCGGGTGTTCATGCGAATCATCAATCTGGTCGAACCGCCGTCGGCCCTGCTGCGACCGGACGTCCTCACTCGGGTGCTACGCGCCCGCCGCTCCTGATCCTCCACGCCGGCGGCCGGCTCCGGGTGCCGTGGGATGCGCACGTGCCCGGGACCGCGCCGGGCCGGGAATCCCCGCCTCAGCCACCGAGCTGGGCGGGTTCACGGCTGGACACCACTCGCGCTCATGGCCGCGACGACACGTTCACGGTGTTTCGCCGCGTAGGCTTCTCGATTGTTCAGTCGGGGGAACTGTTCCCCCGGAACCGGCACACCGAGGAAGTCGCACAGGGGCCCCCACCCCTGGGCGACGTCGAATACCAACAGACGGTCGGCTGAGATCTCGCGTTGCACCGCGGCATTGTGCTCCGCGAAGACCTGTAGGGCGTGGTCCTTGTCTGCGAAACACCCCTTGAAGACACCGTCCCACACCACCAGATTCATCATGGTGATCACGCGCATGGCTTCCGCGCTCATTCGCGCCGGTCGGTTCGATATCGCCTGGAACAGTGTGCTCCGCGCACTGTCATACCACTTTTCCGGGTCGCGAACCGTAAGAATCACTCGAGCCGACGGGTAGTGGTCCGCAAGCTCCCGCCAGAACCGGGCTCCCGGCCAATCGACTGTCGATCTGTACTGGCCGTACAGCGAGTCCCAGTCCACAGGAGCGCCTTCAGCGGCACTCGTCCATGCGGCAATGGTCTCTCGGTGCGCGAGGACCTCGTCCATGTGATGACAAGGGCCGTAACCGAGCTGTTCGAGGGCCAACTTGAGCGAAAGCGTTCCGGTGCGCCCGAAGCCCGCACCAATGATGTTGATCATTTCCCTCCTCCGTAGACAACGGATGCAACATTAACGACCATTCCGTTGCGAGTCCAGAGGGAATTTTAATAATCTACCATTCTGGTAGGGATTGTGTAGTTGTAAGTATCCTAACTGCCCACACCCGGTTGTCCGGTGTAGTTTTATGGAGGATTCAGGATTCAGGATTCACCACGGCGCCGCGGCCAGGCGGGCACGGCCTCCGCCGGGGATAGCGGACACGCGGGCAGCGGCCCCGCCGCCGGGTCAGCTGCCGCCGCCACTGCCGCCGGTGACCTCGATGTGCCTGGGCTGACTCTTCCTGGACTTGGCGAGCCGGATCGTCAGCACCCCGTCGTCCAGCGACGCACTGACCGACTCCGGGTCCACCTCGCCCGGCAGCACGATGCGATGTTCAAACCTGCCCACCCGGCGGGTCTGACGGCGTAGCACGCCCTTCCGTTCCCGCTCCTTGATCTCACCGGTGACCCGAAGCTCGTTATCCTGCAGGTCGATCGAGACATCGCGGCCGCGCACCCCGGGGAGCTCGAGTTCGACGATGTAGGCATCGTCGGTCTCCTCGATGTCGACCGGGATGACGGCGGCGGCCAGCAGTCCCACCGGTCGGCCTTCCGCGCCACCGACGACCTCATCGAGCAGGCTTCCCATCCGGGTCCAGGCGTCCTCGATCTCCCGGAACGGATCCCACCTGATCACCGGGGCCGGACGTTGGCTGCTTCGCACCGGAAATGCCATGATGTTCCTCCACTCGTCAATATCATTTCGACATCATTCGATTCGACCACACAATCAGCTGTTATCGGTCAAACACTTCCATCGCCGTCTCCCTGGTCGTCGGCGGGTAAATCGGCCGCGGCGGGAAACACTGACCACTGCTTCGGGGTTGTTCCGCAACCGCCGGAACGGTGAACAACCGGCGCGACCTCTCCGGGACGGCCACCGCCTGGGCACACAGCACCCGGGCAGGTGTGGAGGCCGCGAAGCACGGCGGTCCCGCCATCCCCTCGAATCAGTTTTCCTCATCAAGACGAGCCGGCGGGACCCTGGCCCTGTCCGCTGACGGACAATGAGCCCAAAGTCCTTCTGCCCAGCTCCGCCCGCACGAAACCACAGCCKGGCGACGGTGCGGGCATCGCGGCATCCCGCCCTGCCCCGGCTGGTCGCGCGGCTGAACGCACTCCCAGGGGCTCCTCGAGCACCTCGGCGACCAGCCCGCGATCGTGACCACGCTGCAGGAATGGCATGACATCCTCGCGGCTGTCAGCCGGCAATCCGCCGAGACGGATCCGCTGCCAGTGGCACAGTGGCGTGCGCTCGCGGCCGGCCTGCCGCGTTCCCCGGAGCCCGCCGAGGGCGCGCGTCAGACCGCCGCGGCCGGCACCGGGGCGAGGGCGAGACCCGTCCCCGGCAGGGCGGCCCGCACCTCGGCGGCGAGCAGGTTCCAGTCCGTCACGCGGGCCGAGGTCAAGCGGTAGGCCAGGCCGACGCGCCGGTGCGGCGCGGGCCGGCGGAACGTGGCGACGGCCAGGCCCCGCCCCTCGCCGACCTCGACTCCGACAGCGGCGGCGGGGACGAGGGTCAGCCCCAGGCCACCGGCGACCATCTGGACGATCGTCGACAGGCTCGCCGCACGCAGGGTGGAACGCTCCCGTGCCCCTGCCTCCCGGCAGACCTCGAGTGCCTGGGCCCGGAAGCAGTGCCCGTCCTCCAGCAGGAGCAGGTCCTGCCCGCCGATGGCTGCGACCGGCACGGCAACGCCACCCGCCAGCGGGTGCTCCGCGGGGGTGACGAGGACAAAGTCCTCGTCGTACAGCGGGATCTCGGCTGTCCCCGGCTCATCGGTGGGCAGAGCGAGCAACGCGAGATCGAGCGCACCGCCGCGCAGCTCCGCCAGCAGGGTGGCCGTCTGAGACTCCCGCAGCCGCAGCCGCGCCTGCGGCCACCGTTCCCGCAGCGTCGGCAGCAGCTGTGGGAGCAGGTAGGGGGCCACCGTGGGGATGACCCCAAGACGGATGTCACCGACCAGGGGTTCCCGGGCCCGGATGGCCAGTTCACCGATGTCGTCGACGGCACCCAGTACCCCCCGGGCCCGCCGGACGATCTCCTCCCCGAGCCCGGTGAGCAGGACGCTGCGGGTGGTGCGTTCCACGAGCTGGACGCCCAGGGTGCGCTCAAGCGCCGCCACCGCGCTGGACAGCGTCGGCTGGCTGACGTGCAGGGCCGCCGCGGCGCGGCCGAAGTGCCGGTGATCGGCCACTCCGACGAGGGCGCGCAGCTGGGCCAGGGTCGGGTGCGGACTAGCCATAGATTGAGGCTATCAAAGTTGCGGAATTTTTCGATTTCTCTTCCGAGTCGCCGACCGTGACAGTGTGACAGTTATGACAGTGGAGTCATCCCTGCGCGGCTTCTCGATCGACGAGGCCGTCAACGAGGCCATCAACGACGGCCGCGGCCATCTACTGGGGCCGGCGCCCCGGCTGTTCCACCGCACGCGTTCCTGATCGCTCCTGATCCGTCTATGCCCGGAGGGTCCCATGTCCGAGAACCATGACGCAGTCGTGTACAACACGAACGCGGAGAACGGCGGTGGCTGCCCGGTCGCGCACAGGCGCGCCCCGCACCCCACCCAGGGCGGCGGAAACCGCGGCTGGTGGCYGAACCGGCTCAACCTGAAGATCCTCGCCAAGAACCCCGCCGTGGCCAACCCCCTCGGCGRGGAGTTCACCTATGCCGAGGCCTTCCGGACCCTCGACCTCGCCGCCGTGAAGCAGGACATCGCGGCGGTGCTGACTACCTCGCAGGCCTGGTGGCCGGCCGACTACGGTCACTACGGCCCGTTCATCATCCGGATGGCGTGRCACAGCGCGGGCACCTACCGCATCAGCGACGGTCGCGGTGGTGCGGGTGCCGGCCAGCTGCGTTTCGCTCCCCTCAACAGCTGGCCGGACAACGCGAACCTCGACAAGGCTCGCCGCCTGCTGTGGCCGGTCAAGAAGAAGTACGGTCAGAAGATCTCATGGGCCGATCTGATGATCCTCGCCGGCAACGTCGCCCTGGAGTCGATGGGCTTCGAGACCTTCGGCTTCGCCGGCGGTCGGGTGGACGTCTGGGAGCCTGACGAGGACGTCTACTGGGGCCCCGAGACCACCTGGCTCGACGACGAGCGCTACACCGGCGACCGGGAGCTCGAGAATCCCCTCGCCGCCGTCCAGATGGGTCTCATCTACGTCAACCCGGAGGGCCCGAACGGCAACCCGGACCCGATCGCCGCGGCGCGCGACATCCGCGAGACGTTCCGCCGGATGGCGATGAACGACGAGGAGACGGTCGCCCTGATCGCCGGCGGCCACACCTTCGGCAAGACCCACGGCGCGGCCAACCCGGACGAGCACGTCGGCCCGGAGCCCGAGGGCGCCCCCATCGAGGAGCAGGGCTTCGGCTGGACGAGCACCTTCGGCACCGGCAGGGGTGGGGACACGATCACCAGCGGGCTTGAGGGTGCGTGGACGAACACCCCGGTGAGCTGGGACAACAGCTTCTTCGAGATCCTGTTCAGCTACGAGTGGGAGCTGACGAAGAGCCCCGCCGGTGCGAACCAGTGGAAGCCGAAGGACGGTGCCGGTGCCGGCACCGTCCCCGACGCCCACGACGCAGCGAAAAGCCACGCCCCCACGATGCTGACGACGGACCTCGCCCTCCGGTTCGACCCGATCTACGAGCCCATCTCGCGGCGCTTCCTGGAGAATCCGAGCGCGTTCGCGGACGCGTTCGCCCGGGCGTGGTTCAAGCTGACGCATCGTGACCTGGGGMCGGTCGCGCGCTACCTCGGCCCGGAGGTCCCGACCGAGACGCTGCTGTGGCAGGACCCGCTCCCGGCGGTGGCCCACGAGCTCATCGACGCCGCGGACGTCGCCACTCTCAAGGGTCAGATCCTTGCCTCGGGCCTGTCGGTCTCCCAGCTGGTCTCCACCGCGTGGGCGTCGGCCTCGACGTTCCGCGGTGGTGACAAGCGCGGCGGCGCCAACGGTGCGCGCATCCGCCTCGAACCACAGCGCGGTTGGGAGGTCAACGAACCCGACCAGCTGGCGGCGGTCCTGCGCACGCTGACGAGAATCCAGGAGGTCTTCAACGCCGCCCAGACCGGCGGCAAGCAGGTCTCACTCGCCGACCTGATCGTGCTCGCYGGTGGTGTTGCCGTCGAGCAGGCCRCCGCGAACGCCGGCTTCGACGTCGAGGTCCCCTTCGCACCGGGACGTACCGACGCGTCGCAGGAGCAGACCGACGTGGAGTCGTTCGCGGTGCTCGAGCCGACGGCGGACGGGTTCCGCAACTACCTGGGGAAGGGCCACCGCCTGCCGGCTGAGTACCTTCTGCTCGACCGGGCGAACCAGCTGACCCTGAGCGCCCCCGAGCTGACGGTCCTCGTCGGTGGTCTGCGGGTCCTGGGCGCCAACTACCAGCAGTCGCCGCTCGGCGTCTTCACCGCGACCCCCGGGTCGCTGACGAACGACTTCTTCGTCAACCTGCTCGAGCTGGGCACGACGTGGAAGACGACGTCCGAGGACGCGAACACCTTCGAGGGCCGCGATGCCGCCACGGGCAAGGTCAGGTGGACCGGCAGCCGCGCCGACCTCGTCTTCGGTTCAAACTCCGAACTGCGCGCGCTCGCGGAGGTCTACGCGAGCGACGACGCGCGGGAGAAGTTCGTGCACGACTTTGTCGCGGCGTGGGTCAAGGTGATGAACCTCGACCGGTTCGACCTCGTCTGATCCTGGTTCACCTCGCCCGATCCTGACGTCCAGGTCGGCCCGTGCCGGGCCACCTGGACGTCCTCGGTCCCGTCGCCATGGGCCTGAGGACGTGACGGTCGTGACGGTCGTGACGGTCGTGACGGTCGTGACGAGCTCGTCCGCCGAACAGGTGCCGGCGGCCGATCGGCGTGACAGGCGTCACCAGCACCCCCATACCTTCAGATAATCGACTGATCCTGCTAGACAGAACCAGTACCCGGGGAAACCTCGACGTCGCAGTACGATCCCGCGGGGACGACCATGATCCTTTGTGATCCCGTGCCGCCCCTGCCGGAACGGCTCCCTCCCGCCGCCCAGGCCGTCCAGCCGCTGTCCCGGCCACGCTCCCCGTTCCCGTACTAAGCCGGGGGTCAACGGCTCTCGCCTTCGAAGATCTCCCTCACCGCCGCCGCGCGCGGGACGAGCGGTAGCGTGCGCGCCGCCAGCCTTCCTCTGGACACGCCTGGCGACTGGCCCGCGCGCCCACCCGAGGCACGGGAGAAACCCTCGGCATCCGGTCTCCTCGATCCCCTGCTGCTCTCTGTGCCCAGCCCTGGGCCGGCGACCGCCACGGTTCGGCGCACCGGCTGCCGTTGCACCGTTCGWCTCCCTCCCCCTCGACACGGAGGTCGAGGCGGCGGTCACCGTGCGACGCGTAGGTCGACAACTCACTGTAGTCGACTCCGAGCTCGGATCGGCGGGATCCCGGGCGAGCGTGCTTGTGCGTTTTCTCGTCTCGCGCCTCACCGTCCATTGACCCCTTCAAGGACGCGCTGGTCAACGCCTGTTCGAGGGACCAGACGGAGCGGGGACCGCGGCAGTCCGGTCGAGCGCGCCCGCACCCGGGCCGAGTCGGTCAGGTCGACATTTTTATTAACTCTGCGTAACAGAATGCGGAATACAACGTGGTCCTTCACCGCCCCGGACCGGAGGACCACCCCCATCGCTGCCACAATGCGACTTCGTAAGCACGGTTCGTAGTCAGACGGCACCAAAGACCACTAGCCACACATCCGACATCGCAGTCCGGAGTCTGGGGAATACCAGATTCCGGACAGCACGATCATCAGGGGGATCAAGAGATCATGACGTTAACGCATCCGACCGAGACGCCGACGAGCCTGATGACCGGGCATCCGGTTCGGCTGGCCCGCCCGGGGGAGACGGACGACCGCGAGTCGCGCCCCGCCCGGGACACCACCACGACAATCACCCGAACCG
>NZ_MOMD01000062.1:0-38039 GCF_001983015.1 Frankia sp. CcI156 | reverse complement strand
TGCGGCGTCGGGTTCATCTCGGGACCAGTCCTGCCGGGGCCGGAGCCGCCGGTCACCGTCGGAGACTCGGGCGGGTAGAGACGCATCCAAGTGTGAAGCAGGTCCACCTCCTGCGCGAACGGGAGCATCAGCACCGGGCACGAACCAGCCGGGCACGAACCAGCGTCAAAACGGCTTAGAGAGTGGCCTGCAGGGACTTGATCGGCATGCTCAGCTCGGCCAGCATCTTCAGGTCGGCCTCCGCGGAGCGGCCCAGCGTCGTCAGATAGTTTCCGACGATCATGGCGTTGATGCCACCGAGCATCCCCTGCACGTCGAGATCGCCCAGGGTGATCTCGCGTCCGCCGGAGTAGCGCAGGATCGTGCGCGGC
Source organism: Frankia sp. CcI156 (assembly GCF_001983015.1). Classification (NCBI taxonomy): domain Bacteria; kingdom Bacillati; phylum Actinomycetota; class Actinomycetes; order Frankiales; family Frankiaceae; genus Frankia; species Frankia sp. CcI156. The sequence continues at coordinate 37,668 of NZ_MOMD01000062.1, read as the reverse complement.
ATGGCGAGGCGGAACGCCGCGATCGCGCGCAGCGCGTCACGCGGCTCGACCAGCGGAAGATCCCCGAAGGGCGTTCCCGGCCGCGGGTTGAGGAAGTTCAGCGGAACCTCGTCGGGCTCCAGGGCCGCAAGCTGGGTGGCGAGCTCGGCACGCTGCTCGAGGCTCTCGCCGACGCCCAGAATGGCGCCGCAGCACAGCTCCATCCCCGCGGCCCGCACCATCTCACAGGTCTCCCACCGCTCCTCCCAACTGTGGGTGGTGACCAYGTTCGGGAAGTGCGAGCGGGCCGTCTCCAGATTGTGGTTGTAACGGTGCACACCCATCGCCGTGAGTTCGTCGACCTGCTCGGAGGTCAGCATGCCCAGCGAGCAGGCGACGTTGATGTCGACCGCCGCACGGATGGCGGCGACCCCCTCCCGCACCTGCGCCATGAGCCGGGCGTCCGGGCCCCGCACGGCCGCGACGATGCAGAACTCGGTGGCGCCTGTCGCCGCGGTCTGCCGGGCGGCGTCGACGAGCGAGGGCACGTCCAGCCAGGCGGACCGCACCGGCGAGTCGAACTTGCCGGACTGCGRGCAGAAGTGACAATCTTCCGGGCATCCGCCGGTCTTGAGGCTGACGATCCCCTCCACCTCGACCTCCGGACCACACCAGCGCATCCGCACCTCGTRGGCCAGGGCGAGCAGATCGGTCAGCGTCTCGTCCGGGAGCCGGAGCACGGCGAGCACGCCGGCCTCGTCCAGCCCCCGTCCGCCATCGAGGACCTCGCGCCGTGCCACGGTGAGGATGTCGGCACCGTCCTGGTCCGCCGGCGGCCGCTGCGACGCAGGTGCAGGTGCGGTGGGGTGCGCGGTCACGGACGTGGTCACGGATGCAGTCACAGGGGTCTCCAGACAAGGGTCGACGGGTGCGGTGGGTGCGTGGGTGCGTGGGTGCGGTGGGCATCGTGGTCGGGACTGATGCGCATGCACCCAGGTGCATGCGCATCCATTGTCGAACCGGCGCGCGGATGTGGGGCCGGATTCCCGAACACCATCGAGCCCCGAAGACTATCGAGCATGGTGGTTACGTCTCGTAGCGAGCTCTGAACTCCTGGGCACGGAACGTGCCGCCAAGTGCCGGTTGCAGCGAGGCACGCGCCACGGCCAGGAACTCGAGCCGGGCCAGCAGGCCGGCTCCCGCCGGAAGGACGCCGGCCAGCGGCCGGGCGGCCAGGCTTTCCAGGTCGATGAGGTTGCACCGGCAGGCCAGATCCGGTTCGGCCGGCCAGGACCCGACCACCACGCCGGCGAGGTCCAGGCCGCGGTGCGCCAGCGCCTCCAGGGTCAGCGCCGTGTCGTTCAGAGCGCCCAGGCCCGCGGCGGTCACGACGAGCACCGGCGCCCGCAGCACCCGGGCGAGGTCGGCGAGGGTGGCGCCGCCCGCGTCGTAGCGGACCAGCAGGCCGCCGGCGCCCTCGACGAGGACGAGATCGCGGCTGTCGGCGAGGGTGCCGATCCGGGCGGCGAGCTCGTCGAGGTCGACGGCCCGGTGCCCGGACCTGCGGGCGGCGGTGGCCGGAGCGAGCGGGTCGGGGTAGCGGGCCAGCTCGTGGACGTCGGTGATCCCGGTCAGATCGCGGACGAGGTCGACGTCACCCAACTCGCCGGGGCCGACACCGGTCTGGGCCGGTTTCACCACCGCGACCGCGTGGTGTCGGTCGTGCGCGAGCGCGCCGATCGCGGCCGTCACCACCGTCTTGCCGACCCCGGTGCCGGTCCCGGTCACCACCAGGGCTGTCATCGGGCCAGGGCTGTCATCGGGCCAGGGCTGTCATCGGGCCAGGGCTGTCATCGGGCCAGGACCCCGGCGGCGGCCAGCGCGTTGGTGACGATCGCGAGGTCGGCATCGGTGAGATCGGCCCGGGCGGCGAGGCGCAGCCGGCTGGTCCCGACCGGCACCGTCGGTGGCCGGAAGCAGCCGACGGCCACCCCGTGCCCGCGGCAGGTCGTCGCGGCCGCGATCGCGGGTTCGGGATCCCCAATGATCACTGAAACGACGGCCCCGGCGGGATCCGGCGCGCCGGTCAGGCCGGCGAGCTGACGGGCCCGGCGCCGGACGGTGCCGGGCAGCTCCGGGTGGGCCCCCAGAAACTCCAGGGCGGCCAGCGCGCTGCCCACGTTCGCCGGGGCGAGGCCGGTATCGAAGATGAAGCTGCGGGCGGTGTCGATGAGGTGATCGCGCACGGCCGCCTCGCCCAGCACCGCGCCGCCCTGGCCGCCCAGCGCCTTGGACAGGGTGGCCGTCGCCACCACGTCCGGCTCCCCGGCAAGGCCCGTGGCGGCGAGTGCCCCCCGACCGGCGGGCCCGACCACCCCGAGCGCATGGGCCTCGTCAACGACCAGGACCGCTCCGTGGGCCCGGGCGGCCTCGTGCAGTTCGGTCAGCGGGGCGAGATCGCCGTCCGCGGAGAACACCGACTCGGTCACGACGAGTGCCCGTCGCCAGGGGCGTCCGGCGAGGGCCGCCGCGACCGCGGCCACATCGGCATGCGGTGTCACGACGACGTCCGCCCGGGACAGCCGGCAGGCGTCCACGATCGAGGCGTGGTTCAGCGCGTCCGAGACGACCAGGTCGCCGGGGCCGGCCAGGGCGGTGACCACCGCGAGGTTCGCCGTGTAGCCGGAGGAGAAGACCAGGGCCGAGGCGAATCCGGCGTGCGCGGCGAGCGCGTTCTCCAGCTCCCCGTGCAACGTGGTCGTCCCGGTCATGAGCCGACTCCCGGTGGCCCCGGCACCCCAGGCGCGCAGGGCGCGGATCCCGCCGCCGACGACCGCCGGATGACGGCCGAGCCCGAGGTAGTCGTTGCCCGCGAGATCGACGAGCACGCTTGCGCCCGGTTTATCCGGGCCGCCCCGCGGGCGTAGCTCGCGGCGCAGCCCGGCGGCGGCCCGGGCCCGGGCGTGGTCCGTGAGCCAGGCGAGCGGCGCGGCAGCCTCGACGTCATCGACGGTCACGACGGCCAGCGTACGGGTATCGGCCACTGTGATGGGGTGCCCGCCACCTCACGAACCCGGCCGGTCTGGCAGTCTGCGAGCCGTGGGAACCCTCGCCGACATGCTGCGCGCGAGCACGGATCTCAGCGACGACGGCATCGACCACCTGCACGCGCTCGTCGCGGACTGGGCTCTGCTCGCCGACCTCTCCTTCGCTGATCTGTTGCTGCTCGTGCCTGTCCGCTCCGGCTCGGGGGCCAGCCGGGGCGGCCACGCCAGCGGAGCCGAATTCCTCGTCGTGGCCCAGGTCCGTCCCACCACCGGTCCGACCGCGTACCACAACGACGAGGTCGGCAGCGTCGTGATCAATCGCTGGGTGGTCCAGAACGCCTGGCGGGAACACCGGATCGCGCGGGAGGGCGAGCCCGAGTGGGACGGTGGGGTCCCGGTGCGGACGGAGGCGATCCCGGTCCGGCGGGGTGACGAGGTGATCGCCGTCCTTGCCCGGGACACCAACCTCGCGACCACCCGGACGCCGAGCGCGCTGGAGTCGGCTTATCTGCAGGGTGCCAACAACCTGGCCCTGATGATCGCCGAGGGCGCCTTTCCGTTCCGCGGCAGCTCGGCGGAGCTTCCCGAGTCCCCCCGGGTGGGCGACGGCATGATGCGGCTCGACGGCGCCGGGAAGGTGATCTTCGCGAGTCCGAACGCGCTCTCGGCGTACCGCCGGCTTGGCTACACCGGCAATGTCACGGGCGAGGACCTCCGCTCCGTGCACCGGGCGCTGAACCTGTCCGCCACGACCCCGGCGGTCTGGCACGCGCTCGGCCGGCGCCGGCCGGTGGAGGTGGAAGCCGCGGTCGGGAGCACGGTGGTACTTCTGCGGGCGATCCCGCTCTTCCCCGGGGCGACCCGGGAGGTRCTGGTGCTCGTCCGGGACGTCTCCGAACTGCGTCGCCGCGAGGCGCTGCTGCTGAGTAAGGACGCGACGATCCGTGAGATTCATCACAGGGTCAAGAACAATCTACAGACCGTAGCAGCCCTGCTGCGGTTGCAGATGCGGCGGACGAAGGTCGACGAGGCGCGCTCGGCGCTGCGGGAGTCGGTGCGCCGGGTCACCTCGATCGCGGTCGTGCACGAGACGCTGTCCCAGAGTTTGGGGGAGAGCGTGCCGTTCGACGAGATCGCCGACCAGATCACCTCGGTCACGGTGGATCTGGCCTCCACCGGGGCCCGGGCGAACACCCGCCGGACCGGGTCGTTCGGGCGGCTTCCCGGCGAACTCGCCACCCCGTTGGCTCTTGTGCTTTCCGAACTTCTGCAGAATGCTGTAGAACATGCGTTCGACGGTTCGGCGGGTTCCATCGAGATCCGGGTCAGCCGCCTGGCGGACCGGCTTGACGTKGTCGTGGCCGACGACGGTGCCGGGCTGCCCGAGGACTTCCAGCTCGAGCACTCGCCAAGGCTGGGGCTGCAGATCGTCCGCCAGCTGGTGCTGGGCGAGATGCACGGCACCATMCGGCTCCAGGCCGGTCCAGAGCACGGGACGGAGGCGCTCCTGTCGATCCCACTTTCTGAAAGTTGAGTGTTTAGGGTGCCCGGGAGGGGGTATCCCCCAGGATGTGTCCCTCGTCCATGGCCGTCGTGCCGATGTGGCGTGCTCGTGGGGGGCCGGATCGGGACCGTCCCGGGCGGTGGTTCGCCTGAGCGGGCCCGATCGCCGGAAGGTGTGGTCGGGGGCGGAAAACATTACGGCCGCCCCGTCCGCGTCGCGCCGCATTGCTGCGGCGGACGCGCGGACAGAACGGCCGATGCTGCTGCCAGCCACCCCTGTGCCGCGGTACGGGTTGTGGCATGACCTCATGCGGCGACCACTGCGGTCCGCCGGTGGATCCGGTGGTGCCGGTTCCGGCGGGCAGGGTCTGCCGCGAGCGGGTGTTGTTGTTCGGACCCGGGACGTGGTGCCGGTTCCTCGGGTGCTGTCGGCCYGCCGTCGGGGACGGTCCTGCGGTCAGGCGGTTCGAACCCGGAGTCGGACCTGGCGCTTGAGCGCCCGGCGTTCGTCCTCGCTCATCCCGCCCCAGACACCGGAGTCCTGCCCGGTGTCCAGTGCCCAGTTGAGGCAGTCACTCGTGACTGCGCACCGCGCGCAAACGGCCTTTGCCTCTTCGACCTGGCGTTCCGCCGGACCGGTTGTACCGATCGGGAAGAAGAGCTCGGGATCCTCGTCACGGCAGAGCGCTCTGTGGCGCCAGTCCATGCGTACAACTCCCTCTCTCGTCTCGGGCCACACTGCACATGAGACGCTTTGTGAGCCGCTACGGTTGTGCCGAGGTGAAAAATAAATTGAGCAGGATGTCTGCTYGGCCTCGACGGCGGCCGTAGAGCGGGTTGCCGGGTGTCGGTAAGCCCGGGTGCACGTGCATCCACCTCGGACATTCGCCACCCTCCCACCCGAACAGGCAGCGGCGCAAGAACCTGCAAGCCTCTTCACAGCCTGGCTGGCCTGCACTTGTCCGGCAAGGACACAGACGGACCACGGGGGGCGACCGTCTCCCTGGATGGCCGAAGTGCCACGGGAGTCCCGATTGCCAGGGGATGTTACGCTCCGTTGCATCGATCGTCACCGGTGCGGCCGGTGGGCGGCCCGGATCCTCGGCGATCAAGCCGCCGGTGTCATGCCAGTCGGTCATGGATCCGTTCTGTGGTGCCTGAGGGCTGCTCCGGCGCCGGTGCGCGCCGTCATCCCGGCCCGATCTGACCCGCTCGCGTCGCCGGAGATGGCAGGGTTGGGGCATGGAGGTTCTCGGTCATCGTGGCAGCAGGGTTCCCGGCCCGGAGAACACGGTCGAGGYGGTGGATGCCGCGTTGCGGGTGGGCGCCGACGGTGTCGAGGTCGACGTGCGGCGCAGCGCGGACGGCGACCTGGTCTGCGTGCACGACGCGCGGCTGTCCCGTCCCGCCGGCCGGGCCGTGGTCCGGCAGACCACGGTGGCGCTGCGGGCCCGGGGCATCCCTCTGCTCGATGAGATCCTCGACGTGTGGGATGGCCGCGGTCGGCTCATCTGTGAGATCAAGAACCAGCCCGGGCAGCCGGACTTCGACGCCCCCCGGGAGCAGACCGCGCGCCGGCTCGCCGAGACGCTGCGTGCCCGGGGATGGACCGGCCGCCGGCCGGACGCCGCCGACCTTGACGCCGGTGCCGGCGGCATCACGGTGTCGTCGTTCGACTGGTTTGCCATCGAGGCGGTGCGTGACGCCGACCTCGCGGTCACGACGGCGTTCCTCACCATGCCCCGGATGTCGGTGAGCGGCGRCCTCGCCTACGCACGGTCGGCGGGCCACACCGAACTGCATGTGCACACCAGCGCGGTGCTCGGCACCTCCGACGCGGCGGGACGGGCGCGCGAAGCCGGCATCCGGTTGATCACCTGGACGGTGACCAGTCTCGAGGACGCCCGGCGGATCCGCGACGCGGGCGTCACCGGGGCGATCTGCGACGACCCCATGGAGATCCACCAGGCGCTGTCCCGGCCGGACGGGACCCCCACCACGGCGCTCGACGCCTGAGCGGACACTCTCCTGGGCGGGCAGCCGTCAGGCGACGACGCGCAGCGCGTGCGGCTGGTGGGTCAGCAGCACCTCGGAGAACATCCCGAGATACTCGCCGTCCATCTGCACCGGCAGGGGCGTATCCGTGGAGAAGCGGATACGCGACGTGTTGTGGCGGCGCACCACGTTGCGACCGCGCGGACCCTCGCCGTCGGTGAGTATCCGCGAGGCGGCCCGCAGCACGCTGGGCAACCGTACCCGCCGCAGCGCGAGGAGGTCCAGACCGGTGTCGAAGGACGCGTCCGGGCAGGCGAGGACGGGACGGGAGTTGAGGTAGGTCCACGGGCGGGTGTTGCAGACGATGCAGAAGGCGATGTGCTCCTCGGCCCGCCCGCCCGCCGGGTCGGTGGTCCCGGGGGCGGGGGCCGAGCCGGCGTCGGCGGTCGTCAGGGTGATGGGCGAACCGCGGCGGTCGGTGCCGTGGAGGATCTGACCCGCCGCGGTCCGCAGGAACAGGCCGGCGGTGTTGCGCCTGCCCTTGCCACGCTTCTCCTCGACCCGCGCGACGACCCGGGCATCCAGGCCGATACCGAAACAGAACGTGAACCAGCGCCGTTCGTCGCCGTACTGAGCCCGGCCGAGGCTGATCCGCCGGGTGCGGCCCTCGCGGAGCGCGCTCAGCAGCTCGCCGGTCGCCTCCACCGGTGACGCGGAGTAGCCTAGCGCGCGAGCGAAGACGTTGGTGCTGCCACCCGGGACCACGGCGAACGCTGGGCCGCCCGGTACCGGACCGTTCTGGAGCAGTCCGTTGATGATCTCGTTGACGGTACCGTCCCCACCGAGCGCAAGCACCACGTCGACGCCGAGTTCGGCCGCTCTGGCCCCCAGCTCCACCCCGTGCCCCCGCCCCTTGGTGACCACAGTCTCCAGAGCGAGGTCCGCGGCGAGCGCGCTGGCGAGGACGTCACGAACACGTTCKGTCGTAGCAGTGGCGACGGGGTTGACGACCAACAGCCCTCGCATGCCTCCACCGTAGTCCGCCCGGTCATCCGGGTCGCCGGCTGGGAAAACTCTCACACCGGTGGAATCCGGCGGGCACCTCGCGAAGTGCGACGGGTGATGGCGCGGTGGACACCGTCCGGAGGGTCCCCGGGGGCACCGGTCGACGGCCCCGGGAACGCCGACGGCCCCGGGAACGTAGTGTCAGGGATATGGGATCCACGAGTCATCCCGATCAGCCGGCGGCCGGCCGCTTCGGCACGCTGCGGCAGGCTGCTCGCGCGGCGTCCGTGCCCACTCGGGTGGCGTCCGTCCTGCTCGCCATCGAGGCGCTGACCCTGCTGGCCCTCGGAATCCTGCAGGTGCTGCGCGGCTTCGGGCCGGACATCGACGACGTGGGTCGTGCCGAGAGCGGTGGGGTGCTCGCCATCGTCGGCGGGCTCGGTGTGGCGGTCCTCGCGGGGGGCGTGCTGCGCAACGGCGCATCCTTCCGCTCGCCCACCTTGGTCGTGCAGATCCTGTGCCTGCCGGTGGCGTGGGGGCTGGTGCAGTCCGGCCGCTACGGCTACGGCATCCCGCTGCTCGTCGTGCCCCTTGTCATCGTCGTCGCGTTGCTGCTGGCCGGTGGGCTCGGGCCGGTGGTCCCGCCTCGGCGCGGCGGCGGGACCGGGTGACGAATCCGCTCAGCCGTCCTCGAGCAGGCCGCGCCGCAGCTGGGCCAGGGTCCGGGCCAGGAGCCGGGAAACGTGCATCTGGGRGATGCCGAGCTCGGTCGCGATCTGGGACTGGGTCATGTTGCCGAAGAACCGCAGCAGCAGGATGCGCTTCTCCCGCGCAGGGAGCTTCTCCAACAGCGGCTTGAGGGACTCGCGGTACTCGACGCCCTCCAGGGACTCGTCCTGGACGCCGAGGGTGTCCGCGACGGCGGGCGCCTCGTCGTCGCCGGAGTCCGGCGCGTCGAGGGAGACCGCCGAGTAGGCGTTCGCCGACTCCAGCCCCTCGAGGACGTCATCTTCGCTCATCTGCAGATGCCGGGCGATCTCGCTCACCGTGGGGGAGCGGCCCAGCGTCTGGGAGAGCTCGGAGGTCGCCTTCGTCAGGGAGAGTTTGAGCTCCTGAAGGCGGCGGGGGACCCGGATGGCCCAGCCCTTGTCCCGGAAGTGCCGCTTGATCTCACCGACAATGGTCGGGGTGGCGTAGGTCGAGAACTCCACCCCACGTTCCGGATCGAACCGGTCCACCGATTTGATCAATCCGATGGTGGCCACCTGGACGAGGTCGTCGAGCGGCTCGCCCCGGTTACGGAAGCGGCGGGCGAGGTACTCCACCAGCGGTAGGTGCATCCGGACGAGCTGATCGCGGACGGCGGAGCGTTCGGGATCGTCCTCGGGTAGCTCGGCGAGGCGGACGAACAGCGTGCGGGCCAGGGCCCGGTCGGGCGAGTGCGCGCGCTCGGGCCGATCRCTCTCCCCGTCGATCGCCGGACCGTCCACCGCCGGGTTCGGTGGCGCCTGGGTCGTCACCTCGGGGCCGAGATCGCTGTCGATCCCCGGCTGGTCGTCGAGCCCGGATCCCCGTTGGCTCAACGCCGCTACCGGGTCCACCGTGGACACCGGGTCGCGATCGGCTACGTCATGATCGGCTACGTCGCGATCAGGTACCGTGCGCGGTGGGGTCGGCGTCCTCCCGGTCGACGTCACGACGTACCTACCGTGTCGCCCAGTGGAGTCTCTCTGGACGCGCCCGACCCTCGGACGTGGCCGGCCGGAGGCCCGCCGAGGTCGGCGCGCACGCCCCTGCGTTTCTGCAGGGCGATGCTCACCCGCGACCCTGGGCCCGTCGAGGTCTGCACGTCGCCCGCCAGCGCCTTGAGCACGGTCCAGGCGAAGGTGTCCTCGGAGGGCTGCTCGCCGTCCAGGCTCTCGACCGTCACCAGGACGTGCATCACCCCCGGCGAGAGGGTGAACGTGCAGTCCAGCGAGGAACCCGGCACGGCCGAGACGAGCAGCAGGGCGCACGCCTCGTCCACGGCGATCCGGAGATCCTCGATGTCGTCGAGAGTGAAGTCGAGGCGGGCCGCCAGCGAGGCCGTCGCCGTGCGCAGGACGGTGAGGTAGGCGCTCGCGGCGGGCAGGGTGAGCGCAACCACGTCGCGTAGGCCGCCCGAGTGGGCGGTTTGGCTGTCGATGGTGTCGGAGCTCTCCGCGCCGCCGGTCGAAGGCGTCGGATCCACGTTCCTACCCCCAAAGAGCCTGCGTCGCGCGAGGACGGCGCCTCGCGGGTGTCCTGCCGACCAAGGTCGATTAGATAATGATATTGTCGGCGGTTCCTCTCCCACCCGTCGACGGGTCGAGTATTCCGCTCCCGACCATGACGTCCCGCATGGGCGGACGGTTTCCGCTCCGTCGGCGGCCGGGCGGCGGCCACCGACTCCACCGTACCCAGCCGCCGCTGGGTACCGCAGGTCGGGTGATCGTAAGCTGTTGCATCCGGCCTGTCTGGCCGTCGTCGGCTTAGGCGGTCGTCGGCTTAGGCGGTCGTCGGCTTAGGCGGTCGTCGGCCGCGGCGCTGCCGGTCCCGACGCCGGCCAGGGTGGTGATGGCGTCGGCGTCCATGCGCCAGGTCGTCCAGCCCTCGATCGGCCCCGCGCCGAGGGAGCGGTAGAACGCCTGCGCCGGGGCGTTCCAGTCCAGTACGGCCCATTCCATGCGCCGGTAGCCGCGGTCGGCGCAGATCGTCGCGAGGGTGGTGAGCAGGGCCTGCCCGTAGCCACGGCGGCGGTGGTTCGGCCGGACGAACAGATCGACGAGGTACATCCCGGTCTGGCCGGTCCAGGTGGAGAAGGTCGGGTGCCAGAGCGCGAAGCCGACGACCTGTGGTGGGGCGGCGACCTGTGGTGGGGTGGGGTCGCCGGCAAGGTGGTCTGTGGTGGCCACCAGACAGTGCGCGGCTGGCACCGGTCCGAACAGGGCCGTGTCGAGATCGGCGGGCGTCATGGCGACGGCGGCCGGCTCCTTCTCGTACGCGGCGAGTTCGGTGACCAGGCGGTGGACGACCTCGACGTCTCCGGGGCCGGCCACCCGGATCACCGGATGTCCCCGGCGGCGCTCGCCGAGCGGAGCTCGGCGTACAGGGCCCGGCAGGCGCGATAGTCGGGCAGCAGGCCAGCCGCCTCCGCCTCCTTGAGCGACGGCGCCGCGGTGTCCTTGTCGGACAGCAACGGCGCGAGATCGTCGGGCCAGGGCAGCGCGAGATCGGGATCGAGTGGGTGGACCCCGTACTCGCGCCCGGGGGTATACGGAGTCGAGCACAGGTAGGAGATCGCGGCGTCGTCGGTGAGCGCCATGAAGGCATGCCCGAGACCCTCCGCGACGTACAGGCCCCGCCGGTCGACGTCGTCGAGGACGACCGCCGCGAACGTCCCGTAGGTCGGTGAGCCGACCCTGATGTCGACGACGCAGTCCAGCACCCGGCCGTGCACGCACGTCACGTACTTCGCCTGGCTGGGGGGGACCTGCGCGTAGTGCACCCCGCGCAGCGTGCCGGCCCGGYTCACGCTGTGGTTGGCCTGCGACAGGGTGAGCGGATGCCCCACCGCCTCGGCGAGAGCGTCCGAGCGGAACCACTCCAGGAAGGTCCCGCGGCTGTCGGAGTGCTGGCGCGGGGTGAACACCCAGGCGTCCGGAACCGATAGTTCGCTGATCTCCACGTGTGCGAAGGTACCGGTTCGGTCCCGCGCCTCCCAGGACGCCGGACCACGCGTCGGACCCGAGCCGGCCCCGGACTCCGGTCGTGACGGAGGGGCCGCGGCGAAGCAGGTGACAAATTCCACCCGTTTCTCCCGCTCCTTGGTGTCGGTTAACGAGGACATAGCGATGTCGTAACAACCGGACGCGGGCCATGGCGGAACCGAATTGAAGGCGATCCGGGCGCGTTGCACCTTCGCCCGCCAGGAGGCCGGCGAGCGACCAGRCCAGGTCGATATCCATGCTGACGATGGTTCTTCCGTCGGTGTCGACGAATTCGTTCAGCGCGTACGAACTGTCGGTCGCYATACCGTCAGAACTGTTGGTCGTCACACCGTCGGAGTGCCCTTGTCGTGCACCTCCTTGGGCAGCTGACCAGGGACGGAGCCGTCGACGGAGGATGCCGGAGATCGCCGTCGCCGKGGCACCGGAGCCGTCGTTCCGGTCACCGACGGAAATCATCAGGAGTGCTACCGTCATTGCCGGAATGGGCATCGCCCGAGTACGACGGAAAGCATCGCTGTGCACGGATTACCTTTTGGGCCCGGGCGGGCGTGTCGGTGGGTTGCCGGTAGCCGGGGGAGACCCCCGCTTCTGATCACGTGATGCTTCCCTCGGGCGTCGGCATCCTCTCCGTGGCGGTATGTTTCGTTTCCGTTGCCGATACGTTCGTTGTCGGTTCGCCGTCGGCGAAGCGCCGTCGGGAGCAGGGGCGGCCGCGCGTGCCATATTGGAAGCAACCCCGGGCGACACCCGGTCGATCGCCCGCCTTACACGATGAGGCGGTACCGCTCAGGCTTGTTCTTCCGCGAAACACGCACCGCACGGGAGTATGAGTACGTTGTAGCCGCAGCCCAGGTGAGACCGCGATCGTCGCGGGGTCCGCCGGCGGCTCGTTCGAGGAGCAACCTCCGTGACCGCAACCACTGACCAGCCGACTCTCGGTTCCACCACGTCGGACTTCGCCGGGCTCAGCCCGCGGCCGTCCGACGACGATCCCGCGTTCGCCCTGCACCGCGGAGGAAAGATCAACATCAACGCTACCGCTCCATTGAACAGTCGKGAAGACCTGTCCCTGGCCTATACGCCCGGAGTCGCGCGGGTGTGTACCGCCATCGCCGGGACTCCGGCCCTTGCCGACGACTACACCTGGCGGTCTAACACCGTTGCCGTGGTCACGGATGGGACGGCCGTGCTCGGCCTCGGTGACATCGGCCCCGCGGCCTCCCTGCCGGTGATGGAGGGCAAGGCCGCGTTGTTCAAGCGCTTCGGTGGTGTGGACGCGGTGCCACTGGCCCTTGCCTGCACGGACGTCGAGGAGATCGTCGACACCGTCGCGCGCCTCGCTCCGAGCTTCGGCGGGATCAACCTCGAGGACATCTCGGCACCGCGCTGCTTCGCCATCGAGCGCCTCCTGCAGGACCGCGTCGACATCCCGGTCTTCYACGACGACCAGCACGGAACGGCCATCGTCGCGCTGGCCGCGCTGGAGAATGCGGCGAAGCTCACCGGACGCACCCTCGGTGATCTGCGTGCCGTGGTGTCCGGCGCGGGCGCTGCCGGCGCCGCCGTGGCCCGCATCCTGCTGGCCGCCGGCATCGGGGACATCGCGGTTGGCGACAGCCGCGGCATCCTCTACGCCGGTCGGGACAACCTCACCCCGAGCAAGGCCGCGCTCGCCGCCGAGACCAACCGTGCCGGCCTGGCCGGGTCCATCACCGACGCGCTCGCCGGCGCCGATGTCTTCCTCGGGCTGTCCGCCGGGCAGGTCCCGGAGGAGGCGGTCGCCACCATGGCGCCGGAGGCGATCATTTTCGCGATGGCCAACCCCGATCCCGAGATCGACCCGGCGGTCGCCCACAAGTACGCGCGGATCGTGGCGACCGGTCGCAGCGACTACCCGAACCAGATCAACAACGTCCTCGCCTTCCCCGGAATCTTCCGGGGAGCGCTCGATGTCCGGGCCAGCCGCGTGACGGAGGGCATGAAGCTCGCCGCCGCGAGGGCGCTCGCCGCGGTGATCGCGGACGAGCTGGCCGAGGATCTCATCATCCCGAGCGTGTTCGACGACCGGGTCGCCCCGGCCGTCGCCGCGGCGACGGCCGCGGCCGCGCGGGCGGACGGGGTGGCCCGCCGCTGACGAGGGCCGGCTGATCGCCGTCGTGCCAGCCAAGGCGTCCAGGGATCCCGGTGCACCTTCTCCGGGGTCCCTGGACGCCTCCACGGGGCCCGTGCCACGCGGGGTCCCCCCCCTTGACGGTCGAGTCCCCCGAGTCCCGCTACGGGTCCTGAGCCGCGTTCCCGGGCCGTTCGCGAGCCCGCGTGGTCTCAGCCCGCGTGGGTCTCAGACCCGGCCGCATCCCGGGCAGGGCCGGTTCTCCACCGCCTCCGCGAGCGGGCGCAGGGTCCCACATCCCTTGTAAGAGCAGCACACGAAGTCGGCGGGAGCCACCGTGATGACCGGTATGCCGTCCACGATGACCGTCGCGGGTGCCTCCGGGACGGGCGCGGGGTGTCGGCGGCGCCAGCCCAGCCGCCGGCTCGACCCGTTTCTGCGTGGCGAGTCGGGCATGTCCTCGTGGGTCACCACGGCCTGTTTACCATTGGGTGTCCACCCTTGTTGTTCCCACGGTGTCGAGTTCAGCACACCGGCCTGGCAGGCGCGGTTGCCGGCCCGGATGGTCCCCTTCGTCCGTGRCGTCGCCTGTCGGTTGTCCTGAGTGGATCCGCGCCGGTCGGCCTCGCTCGCGTCTGCACGCCAGTAGCCGTAGGTTCGAAGGGTGCTAGCCGCCGCCGCCATGTCCCTCCACCCCGATTCCCCGCTCGACGGCCTGGCCATCGGGGAGCAGCCCGAACCCGCGCCGCTCGACGGGTGGGTCACCGTCACGGTGCGGGCCGCCTCGCTCAACCATCACGACCTGTTCAGCCTGCGTGGAGTGGGCCTGCCGGCGGATCGGCTCCCGATGATCCTCGGCTGTGACGCCGCCGGGGTGACCCCCGACGGGCAGGAGGTCATCGTCCACAGCGTGATCGGTGATCCGGCAGCGGGCGGGGGGGACGAGACGCTGGACCCGAAGCGGACCCTGCTGTCCGAGCTGTACCCGGGAACCCTTGCCGAGCGGGTCRCCGTGCCGCGGCGCAACCTGATCCCGAAGCCCGCAGGGTTGTCGTGGGAGGAGGCCGCCTGCCTGCCGACCGCCTGGCTCACCGCCTACCGGATGGTCGTCTCCCGGGCGGGGCTGYCCGCCGGGGGCGGCGGCACCGTGCTCATCCAGGGAGCCGGTGGGGGGGTGGCCACCGCGGCGCTGCTGATCGCCAAGGCCGCCGGGCACACCGTTTTCGTGACCTCGCGGGACGAGACCAAGCGGAAGCGGGCGGCCGCCCTCGGCGCCGACGAGGTTCTCGAACCCGGTGCCCGGCTGCCGCGCCGGGTCGACGCGGTCATCGAGACCGTCGGCGCCGCCACCTGGGGTCACTCGGTGAAGGCAGTGCGCCCCGGCGGGCGCATCGTGGTCTCGGGCGCCACCAGTGGTCCGAACCCGCCGGCGGACCTCACCCGGATCTTCTTTCTCCAGCTGTCGGTGATCGGTTCCACCATGGGGAGCCGGGACGAGCTAGTCGATCTCGTTGCATTCGTGGAACGGACCGGGGTGCGGCCGCTGATCCACGAGGTGCGCCCGTTGGCCGATGCCCGGGCCGCCTTCGAGCAGCTGCTCGGCGGTGAGTTCTTCGGCAAGTTGATACTCCGCCCCCCCGCCTAGCCCCTTCGTCGTGGTGCGGGGACTCCTGGCTCGGGGCTGGGCGGGCTAGAGATCCGGGTCCTCCTCGGGGCGGGCCAGCCAGGTGGCGAGCCGGTCGATCGCGTCCTCGAAGTCGGGATACAGGTCCACGAAGAYGCGCAGCGAGTCGGCAAGACCCTCGTAGGTCAGGCTCTCCGGGCCGCGCCGCGCGGCGAGTTCCTCGATCCCCCGGTCGGTGAAGTACATCGCTGCCCCCTGTCTGGCGAGCGGATGTCTGGCGAGCCGGACCGGCCGCCGCACGCCGGTGGCGCTGCCGGGCACGGCGGCCCGGGAACACCACCGGTGCGGCGGGACGGTCCTCGGATCGGGCGACGCTCCGCCGGCCGCGTGCTCAGTTCTCGAACGCCGCCTCGACCAGGGCCTGCTGCTCGCGCTCGTGCACCTTCGACGACCCCGAGGCCGGGGCCGCGGCGGCGCGCCGGGAGATGCGACGCAGCCGGATGTCGCCGGGCAGGAACTCGGTCAGGTTGAGGGCCATGTGCGGGTAGGCGCCCTGGTTCGCCGGCTCCTCCTGGAGCCAGACGATGTCCGTCACGTTCGGGTAACGCTCCAGGACCTGCGCGAGCTCCGGCCCGGGCGTCGGGTAGAGCTGTTCGACGCGCAACAGGGCGAATCGCTCGGCGTCGTCGTGCTTCCCCCGGGCGGCGGCGAGATCGTAGTAGACCTTGCCCGCCGTGAGCAGTATCCGGCGCACGGCCGACGGGTCCGTGACGGACCCGTCGTCGATCACCGGCTGCCAGCCGCCGCCGGTCAGCTCGGCCACGGTGGACGTTGCGGCCTTCAGCCGCAGCATCGACTTGGGGGTGAAGACCACCAGCGGACGCCGGACCGGCGAGAGGGCCTGCCGGCGCAGCAGGTGGAAGTAGCTGGCGGGGGACGAGGGTGCGGAGACCGTCATGTTGTTGTCCGCGCACAGCGACAAGAAGCGCTCGATGCGGGCGGAGGAGTGGTCGGGACCCTGACCCTCGTAGCCGTGCGGCAGCAGCAGGGTGACCGCCGACCGCTGGCCCCACTTGGCCTCACCGGCGGTGATGAACTCGTCAATGATCGACTGGGCGCCGTTGGCGAAGTCGCCGAACTGCGCCTCCCAGAGCACCAGCATGTCCGGCCGGGCGACCGCGTAGCCGTACTCGAAGCCCATCGCCGCGAACTCGCTCAACAGCGAGTCGTAGACGTAGAAGGTGCCGACACCGTCGTTCACGATGGTGCCGTCGAGGCCGTGGCGCAGGGTCCGCAGCGGGGTGTGGTCCGCGGCGCTGTGCCGGTCGACCAGCACGGCGTGCCGCTGGCCGAAGGTGCCCCGCCGGCTGTCCTGACCGGTCAGCCGCACCGAGCGGCCGTCGAGCAGGAGCGTTCCGAAGGCCAGGGTCTCCGCCAGCGCCCAGTCGATCAAGCCGGTCTCCACCATCTGGGCCCGCCGCTCGACCTGGGGACGCAGCCGTGGATGGACGGTGAAGCCCTCCGGCAGGTTGACCTGGGTCTCGATGACCTTCTTCACGRCCTCGTCGGACACGGCGGTGCTGACCGCGGCCGCCGCGGCGGCCTCCTCCGGGGTGGTGATGATGCGTGGCTGCGGCGACGAGCTCGCCGGGGTGGTGTCCCGGGTCTGCGCGAAGGCCTTCTCGAGCTCCGCGCGGTAGCTCTTCATCGCTTGCTCGGCCTCCTCGCGGGTGATGTCCCCGCGGCCGATCAGCGCCTCGGTGTAGAGCTTGCGCACCGAACGCTTGCTGGCGATGGTGTCGTACATCAACGGCTGGGTGAACGAGGGCTCGTCCATCTCGTTGTGCCCGCGCCGCCGGTAGCAGACCAGATCGATGACGACGTCCTTGTGGAACGCCTGGCGGTACTCGAACGCCAGCGCCGCAACCCGGACACACGCCTCCGGGTCGTCCCCGTTCACGTGGAAGATCGGTGCCTGGACCATCCGGGCGACGTCGGTGGCGTACACCGACGACCGGCCGGAGTCCGGCGAGGTGGTGAATCCGACCTGGTTGTTGATGACCAGGTGCACGGTGCCACCGGTGCGGTATCCCCGCAGCTGGGACAGGTTGAGGGTCTCGGCGACGACCCCCTGCCCGGCGAACGCGGCATCGCCGTGGACGAGTACCGGCAGAACGGTGAAACCCGCCGAGCCCTTGTMCAGAATGTCCTGCTTGGCGCGGACGACGCCCTCGGTGACCGGGTCGACCGCCTCGAGGTGCGACGGGTTCGCGACCACCGAAACCGGTACCGTGCGGCCGTCCTGGCCGGTGTAGACGCCCTCGGCGCCGAGGTGGTACTTCACGTCGCCGGAGCCGTGCGCCGTCTGCGGGTCGAGGTAGCCCTCGAACTCGGCGAAGATCTGCCGGTAGGACTTGCCGACGATGTTGGCGAGCACGTTCAGCCGGCCGCGATGGGCCATGCCGATGACGACCTCGTCCATCCCCGCGCCGGCGGCACGCGAGAGAACCTCGTCGAGGGCGGGGATCGTCGACTCGGCGCCCTCGAGGGAGAACCGGCGCTGGCCGACGTACTTGGTCTGCAGGAAAGATTCGAACGCCTCCGCGGCCCCGAGCCGCTCCAGCACGTGCAGCTGCTCGGCCGGGTCCGGCCGCTCCGCGGCCCGCTCGACCCGGGCCTGGATCCAGGCACGCTCATCCGGTTCCTGGATGTGCATGTACTCGATGCCGACCCGACGGCAGTACGAGTCGCGCAGGACCCCCAGGACGTCGCGCAGGGACATCGTCCGGTGCCCGGCGAAGCCGCCGACGGCGAACTCGCGGTCGAGGTCCCACAGGGTCAGCCCGTGGCTGATGATGTCGAGGTCGGGATGGCTGCGGATGGYGAACTCGAGCGGGTTCGTGTCCGCCATGAGGTGGCCGCGCACCCGGTAGGCGTGGATCAGTTCCAGCACCCGGGCGTTGTGGTCGAGGTCGCCCTCGTGCACGACCGGCATGTCGGCGACCCAGCGCACGGGCTCGTAGGGCACCCGCAGCGACTGGAAGATCTCGTCGTAGAAGCCCTCCTCGCCGAGGAGCAGCTGATGCATCCGGCGCAGGTACTCACCCGACTGGGCGCCCTGGATGATGCGGTGGTCGTAGGTGCTGGTCAGAGTGATGATCTTGGAGATCGCGAGCTTCGCCAGGGTGTTCGCCGACGCGCCGGAGAACTCGGCCGGGTACTCCATCGCCCCGACGCCGATGATCGTGCCCTGGCCCTCCATCAGGCGGGGCACCGAGTGCACGGTGCCGATGCCGCCGGGGTTGGTCAGGCTGATGGTGACGCCGGTGAAGTCGTCGGTGGTCAGCTTGTTCGTCCGGGCCCGGCGCACGAGGTCCTCGTAGGCCTGCCAGAACTGGGTGAAGTCCAGCGTCTCGGCCTTCTTGACGGCGRCGACAACGAGCTGGCGGCCCTTCGGGGTCACCAGGTCGATGGCGAGGCCCAGGTTGATGTGCTCCGGCTGGACGACGGCCGGCTTGCCGCCCACCTCCGTGTAGGAGGCGTTCATGACGGGATGCGCGGCCAGCGCCTTGACCATCGCGTAGCCGATGATGTGCGTGAAGGACACCTTGCCGCCGCTGGAGCGGGCCAGGTGCCGGTTGATCACGATGCGGTTGTCCGCGAGCAGCTTGGCCGGCACCGCCCGCACCGAGGTCGCCGTCGGGATGTGCAGCGAGGTCTCCATGTTGCTGACCACGCGGGCGGCGGCGCCGCGCAGCGGCGTGGCCGCCTCCGGAGCCTGCCTGTCGGCGGGTGCCGCCTGCTTCGGGGGCCCGGCGGGCTGTGCCGACGCCGGGACCGGCGCGGCCGGAGTAGACGGCGCGGCCGTGCTCGGCTTCACCGGAACAGGCGTAGTGTGGAAGACCTCACCATCCGGCGAAACCTCCCCGTTAGGTGCCGCCGTGGCGGCCTGCCCGGCGCCGCCCGCGGCGGCGGGCGGCGCGCCGGGGTGGTAATCGGAGAGGAACTCGCGCCACTCCGGCGACACGCTCTGCGGATCTTCGAGAAACTGTTGGTAGATCTCGAAGACCAGCCATTCGTTGGGTCCGAAGTCAGGTCCTGACGCAGGTACCGTCGGTGCTGTCACGGGGCCATTCGCCTCTATCCACGGTCTCGCTTCTCGGCCTCCGATAAGGCCCTTCCGCCACCGTCTGCCTATCCTACCCGCTCTGGGCATCCCGGCCTGGCCCGTCCATGATCGGTTACGAGTAGATTGCTCGGCGTGTTCTCCGGGATGGGCGGACCGGCGCCGGGAACGTCCGGTAGCTACAGCCAATCAGGGCGAGAGCGAGATCGTTCCATCGTTCACCGCGCGGTGGGGATACTCCCGGGCGGGCCGTCGGTTATGCTTCGGTGACGCCGGCCCGCATCATGGCCCCCGGACCCAATAAATGTCGCTTCGAGCGACCTACGCCCGTGAGGCGACCTGGCGGGCCGGCGTCTGCCTCCTGATGTTTCTGCTCCTCGGTGTCTTTTCTCCCTTGGTGTCGTTGTCTCTTGGTGTCGTTGTCCCTTGGTGTCGTTGTCCCTTGGTGTGTCCGGAGTCAGGATGCGTCCGTCGCGGACTGCCCGTAGTGATCCCACCCATCGCTGCCTACGGGGCGCTTCCCGTCCACTGTCACCCCCGCGCCGGCCGATCCCGCGCCGCTCAGGACCGAACCGATCACGATGCACCCGGCCGGCGGGGTCACTCCTGGGGGAAGGCAGGCGACCAGCGGGTGATCCTCGCCGCCGCCGAGTACCCAGCGCAACGGGTCCACATCAAGGGCGGCCCCGGCCGACCGCATCGCCTCGTCGATCAGGAAGGCTTCCGACGCGAGATCGATGGACACCCCCGAGGCCACGGCGATGTGACCGAGATCCGCCACGAGACCGTCCGAGACGTCGCACATGGCGTGCGCGCCCGCGGCGGCGAGCACCGGCCCGAGCGCGTAGGGCGGCCGGGGCCGGCGGTGCGCCGCGATCAGTTCCTTCCATCTCGGGTCGTCGACCCATCGGGAGTCGCCGGCTGCCGAACCCGCCGTGAGTAGGGCCAGCCCCGCCTGGGCCCACCCGAGACGACCAGCGAGCACCACGGCATCGCCGGGCCGGGCGCCCGAGCGCAGGACCGGCGGCCGGCCCTGCAGGTCACCGAGCGCGGTCACCCCGAGCATGATCGAATCCGCGGAGCTGACGTCCCCGCCGGACACGGAGGCACCGGCCTGCGCGCATTCCTCGGCCATTCCGTCGGCCATCGCCAGGGCCCAGTCGACCGCGAGGTCGCCGGGTGCGGCGAAGCCGAGGAACAGGCCGGTGGGCCTCGCCCCCATCGACGCCACGTCGGCGAGGTTCTGCGCGGCGGCCTTGTGCCCGACATCCACCGCGGACGACCAGTCCCGGCGGAAGTGGCGTCCTTCGAGCAGCAGGTCGGTGGTGACGACCACCCGACCGTCCGGGGCGGCCAGCACCGCCGCGTCGTCCCCGGGGCCGACCAGCACGTCCCGTCCATGGGAGAAACGCGCCGTCACGGCCTCGATCAAGCCGAACTCGCCCAGATCGCGCAGCGTCGCCCCCGCCGGGGGTCTCCCGTGACTTCCCATTCGCCATATCCTCCAATATCTAGATGATCTAGATATTCCATCCTCAGGCGGAGTTTCCCGACCCCGCCGCCCGCCGGACCGACCGGACCAACCGGTCCCGCGGCTTCCGGCCGGAGGCGGCACCGACGGGTGGATGGTGGCGAGTCCGGGGCGTGCCGGATGCGGCCCTGGCCGCACCGCCTACCCGGAAACAGCGGAATGACCGTGATCGCAACGTCTGCGTCACCTTCCCGACATATGCTGCTGGAAATCTGACGCGCGTGCGAAGCCAGACCTGTCCGCGTGTATGTTGTCCGCGGCCTGCCGTGATCCGTGGGGTCGGTCAGCCGCGCGCCCAGGCGATCCGGCCCAGCGGAGGTCCGCTGACCAGGCATCGGTCCAGGTAGGGTCGGGTGGCGCTGCAGCCTGGCCGAGGAAGGATCGAGGGACGGCACTACCTGCCCTCCACCCCCGAGACCATCAGATGGGGTGAGCTGCCGAACGCCCTGACCAGGCCGGTTCTCAGTATCGACTCCRGCGCCACGGTCACCTTCGACACGGTCAGCCAAGAGGGGATCCTCTGCGACCAGGGGCGCGATCCCGACGCCTTCTTCGCCGGTTTCGGGGTCGCGCCGTCGGAGGTGCTGGCCGACGCCCGGGCGATCGCCGCTTCGGGTATCCCGCACCGGTTCGGGGTGGACGGTCCCCACATCGTCACCGGACCGGTGTTCATCCGGGGCGCGGAACCGGGGGACGTGCTGCGGGTTGAGGTGGTCTCGCTRCATCCCCGCGCACGGTATGGGATCGTCTCGACCCGCCATGGCGCGGGCCTGCTTGCAGGGGAGTTCCCCGAGGGGGGGCCGCCGGACGCGGACGCCGACGCCCGCCATTGGCGACGCTTCCGCACCGTTACCACCTTCTGTGCGGTGGAGCGCCGGCGGGGCCGCCTGTTCGGCGCCCTGACCAGCGTGAACGGCAGCAGGACCCGGTTTCCGTTGGCGCCGTTCCTGGGCATCATGGCGGTCGGCGTGGACACTACCACCAAGATCGTCCCCTCCACCTCGATCGGTCTGCAYGGCGGCGCCCTGGACTGCCGGGAACTCGGCGCGRGCGCGCGGCTGTTCCTGCCGGTCCAGGTGAGCGGCGCGTTGTTCGCCGTCGGCGATCCGCATTACGCCCTCGGGGACGRGAAGATCGGTGCCACCGCCCTGGATGGCCCGCTACGGGCGACGCTGCGGCTGACCGTGCTGCGTGACACGGCGGCCCGGTCGGTTCTCGGCGCGCTGCGGGAACCGTTCATCGAGACCGACACGGCCTGGGTCACCCTGGGGCTCGACGTTGACCTCGCCGAGTCCGTCCGCCGCGCGGCGCGGTCGGCGGTGGTCTTCCTGCAGAGCCGGGTCGGGCTCGACCGGACCGAGGCGCTCGCCTACCTGTCCGCCGCGGCCGACTTCGGGGCCTGCCAGCTCGGCACCGGCACCCAGAGCGCGTTCTGCCGCATCCGTCGGGCGGACTTCACCGAACTGCCGATCGCGAAGCCGCGACTKCCGCGATCCGGACTCGTGCGGATCGTCGGCGTGGGCRACTCGGAGACCGAGGACCCGACGGATCCGGAACACGCCGCGGAGAAGACGCCGGATCGGGCCGACGAGAAGATCGGTCGCGCGGTGCGGATTCACTGGGCCGAGCCGGCCGGTGCCTCACCCCCGATCGACGCGGAAGCCGGCGGCCCGGACACCCCGTGACCGGCCGGGCGCCGGAGCAGGTGTCGAGGCATCCCACGACGATCACGATCCCGACGTCCTGCCGGCGCCGTTCGAACCGGACGGGGTGACCGGGCCGCCGGCCTGACCGACCCGTTCGGCACGCGGGGAGCAGTCTCCCCCACCGGCGCCCGGGGCCGTGCCCGTGCCTCGCCGGAGGGCAGGGGCCGAATCACGGGCCGAACCGCGCGGATCGGCGTCCGGCGGTGCGTCGTCGAGGCCCTCCAGATCGGACAGGGCGATGGGCCGCCACCGGTGCAGCGCCTCGTCGGCGCTCGCCCGGACGGTGGAATGTTCGACGCGGGGGAGGCCGGTGGCGGCCTCGTCCCGCAGTCCTCGCGCCCCGGTGTTCACGGGCGCGATACCGGCSCTCGCCAGCCGCGGCCACAACGAGGCCAACGCGGCGTCGGCGTCGAGTTCGAACTCGGACTGGCGGACCCGCCAGAACCGCCAGCCCGCCCGGCGCAGCTCGCGCTCCCGGGCGAACTCGTGCGCGATCTCGTCCGGACCGGAGCCGACGTCCCCGTCGCACTCGACGGCGAGCCGGGCCCGACCGCCGGAGACGACCAGGTCGACCCGCCGACCGTTGATCTCCACCTGCGGGGTGACCAGGTAGCCGCGGCCGACGATCTCCCGGAAGACCCGCTGTTCGAACAGGGATCCGAAGGCCGGATGCGGACGGTTGGTCGGCACTTCGGCGAGTGCCGGGGGCTCCTCGCCGCGGCCGCCGGCCGCCGGGTGCGTCGTGGACAGCACGTAGCTCAGATAGTTGTGCCGCAGATCGCGAGGGTCAAGATCGGTGACCGGTACGGAGTGGAACAGCCAGACCTGGTCGCGGGCCCGGGAGGCCGCGACGTTGAACCGCCGCTGGTACTCCAGCCGGGTCAGCGGGGTGATGCGCGAGTCGGGCGCCACCACCAGGGACAGGAAGACGACGTCGCGCTCGTCACCCTGGAAGTCGGCGGGGACGCCCACCCGCAGCCGTCGACGCTGGTGCTCGGCGGCGGACATCCGGTCGGCCAGCTGGTCGCGGATCAGCGCCGCCTGTGCGGTGCCCTGTGGGACGACGACGCCGAAGGAGAGCCGGGCGTACCGGGGATCCTCGGCGCAGGAGAGCACCTGTGCGACCAGGGCATCGGCCTCGGCCGGATTGCGTGGACCGAGGCCCGCGTCCGTGGTGAAACCGTGGGGAACGAACCGGGCCACCAGCGGCGGCAGCCGGTCGGCGCCAAACTGGCGCAGGGGAAGCAGCGGCGCGTCCCGGTAGAACATGGCCGACGACCACTCGATGATCTCCGGCATGCACCGGAAGTGCTCCCGCAGCCGGATCACCTCGCCGAAGCGGGTTCGCAACAGCGTGAACAGGCTCGACCGGGGGGTGAACCCGACGCGTAGCCACGCCGGCACCTCCGGCAGCAGGGCCTCCAGCCGGTCGAAGACCCGGTCGAGCTCGTCCGTGACCTCCACCGGCGGCGTGCACTKCCGGTCGTCGCCCACGACGATCACCCGTGGGGCGAGCCAGAGCAGGAACAGGCTGTCGAGCCCGGCCTGACTGCCTTCGTCGACGATCACGACGTCGAAGCTGTCGCGCACCGCCGGGATCGTCGACAGCACCTCCCGGATCGGCATGACCCAGGCCGGCACCGCCGTCTGGGCGATCTCCATCGCCTCCCGGGCGGCCTGGCGGAAACGCTCGGCGTGGCGGCCGCCGAAGGTGCCGCTGGCCGCCACCGCGTCGGCATAGGCGCGCAGCGCGGCCGACTGCTCGGCGCCCATCCGTTCGAGGCAGTGTTTCCACGCGCGGGCGCCGGCCAGCTCCGCGGTGGCCGCGGCGACCATGTCCTCCGCCGCGTCCAGCTCGGCGTCCAGATCGACAGGTGGTCCAGCCGGGCCGCCGGGGGCCGTGGCGGCGCCGGGGGCCGTGGCGGTCAGCCAGCTCGCGGCCACCGCCCAGGACCAGGCGGTCGTGAACGCCGCGAGCCTGGCCGGCCAGATCTCCGCTCCATTGGGCCGGGTCGCGCCGGCCGTCGAGACGAGGAGATCGGCGAGGTCGGGATGCGCCGCGCGCAGCCGGCCGAGCAGCTCGTCCCGGCGCAGCGCCACCTCCCGGGCAGCCATGGTGGTGGCGAGCGCGGCCCGGGTCCGCGTGTACGCGGCCACATTGCGGGCCGCTACCGCGCCGGCCAGCTCGGCGACCTCGGACGGCGTGCCCGCCGCGGTGGCAAGCCCGGYGTAGCCCTCCCGCAGTTCCCCCAGCGCCCGCTCGGCGTCGGTGGCGGCTGCCATCGGGCGCAGCGCGGCCATGACGGCCGCGAGATCCCGGACGCGCTCGGCGGAGTCCATCGCCGGTGCCCGGCCGGGCACGATGTCCTCCAGGATTGCCACGACCCGGTTCCGCGCCGCCACGATCGCCTGGATCTCCGTGACGGCCTCCTGCGCCTCAACCAGCCGGGACAGGCGTACCTCGAAGGGATCGGTGGGCCGCGGCGCGATCCCGACCAGGACCCATCCGCGGGTCGCGGCCTCGACCGCGACCTCCGCCCGGAGCCGGACGAGCACGAGATCGAGCAGCTCCGGGGTGGTCGGCGCGACGCCGTCCACCAGCGTCCGGGTCAGCAGCGTGTCCGCCTCCTTCTGGACCTTCGGCCGGAACCTGCGCCGTAGCTCGCCCCCGGCGTCGAGGTACTCGCGCAGTGCCTCCCCCCGGGCGAGCAGGGCGGCGGGGTCGAAGCCCGGATCCGCCGGGGAGCCGGCGTCGGCCGCCGAGGCGGAGCCGTCCGGGGAGGCGGAGGTCGGAAGGGCGACCGCGTGCAGACCGAGCTCGGTCACGTGCCGCGTCGCCTCGGCGATCATCGGCGTGGCCGCGGCCACCTTCGCCCAGAGGACCCGGTCCCGGCCGGCGAGGGCGTCGTCGAGGGCCGCCGGAACCCAGTGCCGTCTGTTCGACCGCTGCCCGCGCCCGTCGAGCTCCTCGAGCGCGCGGGAGAGGCTGGCGACCGCCTGCTGTAGCGGATCGAGGGAGACCACCGCGGGATCGACGGCGGCGAGCGTGTCGAGGAGACCCCGGGTCGCGGGACGGACGGCCGCGCGGGCAAGGCGGACCGCCTCGTCGGCCGCGCGGGCGGTGGCCACCAGGTCCGCGAACCGCTCGGCGGGTAGGAATCGGCTCATCTCGACCACCGGGCCGGCGGACCGGTCCGCGCCGACGTCCTGACCGGATCGCACCTGACCGGATCGCACCTGACCGGATCGCAGCAGGGCGTGGAGCTCCAGCGCCTCGGCGTCGGTCAACGGCGGGGGAACCGGCGCAGGGCCGACAGACCCGGACCCCGTCGCCGTGGTCCTCGCGGTGGTGGTGGCTGCCGCGCTCCGGGGCACGGGCCGCGGCAGCCACCGCGACGCGTCGGCCTCGGCCCGGACCCGCGCCGCGATGCTCGCCCGCGTCCCGCCCCAGCCCGCGGCCACCTCGCTGTCCGGATGCACCGTGTGCTCGGCCAACCGCAGGGCGCGGGCCCGGTCCGCCAGGACATCGCGGGCGCGGATCGCCTCCTGCCGGCGCGCGGCGGCCCGCACGATCCGCCGGTCGAGCGCCTCGGGGTGATAGGTGGCCTTCTCCGCGGCCAGGGCGCTCACGCTCGCGGCGAGCTCGGGGGAACCCACGCCGATGCCGCCAAGCTCGTCCGCTTCGTCTTCGGCCCCGGCCGGGGCGGGGTCGAAGACTGCGTCGGGCCGGCCGTCCAGGTCCGCCCCCGCGTTCCCGGCCTGGTCGACCGGTGCGTCGCGCGCCTCCTCGGTATCGGTGAACGACACGCACAGCCGCTGCAGGTCCGGGGGCAGTTTCTCCCGCAGGACCYGCAGGGCTTGCGACTTCTGGCTGGTGACCAGAACCCGTTGCCCCTCCGCCAGCAAGGCGCAGACCAGGTTGGCGATCGTGTGCGTCTTGCCGGTGCCGGGCGGGCCCTCGACGACGACGCCGTTGTCGTGGCGAAGCCGCTCCAGCACCCGGGCCTGCTCGGGACTGGCCGGGAGCGGGAGCAGCGGGTCCGCACCGAGTTCGGCGCCGCTCGTCGCTCCCTCTGCCTCGAGCCAGGCCAACCGGTCGGCGGCGTCGAGGGTCTCCACCAGCTGGACGAGGCCGAGCGGCGGAGGTCCGTCACCCCGCAGGACGTCGAGCATCCGCTCGTAGTAGGTCAGCAGGGCGGCCT
Source organism: Frankia sp. CcI156 (assembly GCF_001983015.1). Lineage (NCBI taxonomy): Bacteria > Bacillati > Actinomycetota > Actinomycetes > Frankiales > Frankiaceae > Frankia > Frankia sp. CcI156. Next base: position 11,091 of record NZ_MOMD01000062.1, on the reverse strand, counting down.
GGTCACGGGTGCGCAGGACGAAGGCCGGGGCGAAGGTCACCCGCGGGCGTGACGCGCTGTCGGGCGCGGGCGGCGCGAGGTCGGGTTCGAAGCCGTCCGTCGGCACGTCGAGCGCCAGCGCCAGCCAGTCCCGCAGCAGCCGGATGTCGTCCGGACCCAGTGGCGCCGACGGTCGTCCCCGCAGGCGCTCGTGCAGCGCGTTCGTCCGTTCCCGGCGGAAGCCGGCGATGCCGTCGAGTAGCGGGCCGTCGGCGAGGCGCGTGGTGGCCCCCGCCGGGACCCGCACCCTGATATCGGAGGTGACCGGGTCGATGTCGCAGGTCAGCCGGGTGGTCAGCAGGTGCTCGCGGACGGTGGGGCCGCCCGGTGGCTGCCAGGTCAGCAGGCCGGTCGCCAGCACGAGTTCCAGCGCGTCACCCTCCTGGGCCACCCGGGCCGCGACCGCGTGCAGCGTGTTGTGCAGATTGCGTCGCTCCGCGTCAACGCGCGCGCGTGTCGCCCAGAGCTGCCATCGCGGCAACCAGGCCTGGTAGGCCGCCGCCGCGGCGGTCTGCTCGGCGGCGGTCTGCTCGGCGGCGGCGCCGTTCCACACCGGCGGCTGGTCGGGATCGGCGCCGGCCGCGTCGGGCAGCACGATCTGGCCGGCGAGGATCGCGGGCGGTGGCGGCGGTGGGGGTAGGACGGTGGCGGCGGGGGCGGTCAGCAGCACCTCGCCGGCCCCGGCGTGCTCGGACAGCGGCACGCCGGCCGGGATGTCGGCGAGCCACACCGTGAGCGGATGCTCCTCGATGGTCCGGATCCGGCCCGACCGGGCCGCCGCGACCTCATGGAGGAACCGCACCAGCCGGTGACAGCGGTCCGCGAGGGCGGCATGCCGCTCGGGGCCGGCGGTCTGCGTCGTCATCAGGACCTCGCTCTGGAGATCCCGGCGCCCGCGCCGGGAGGGAAACGCCGTCCGTCGGTTGTCGACACGTGACTTTCCTCCCGTCGGCGCTGTTCTCCCGATCCGCTCTCCCGATCCGTGGCGCCACCGATCTGTGACGCCCCGTCCGCGAGGTCGGCAGGATGCCGGCATCCTACGCATAATGACGTGCCCCTCTCCGACGGAGCGACAGGAGGGGGTAGCCCGTCCGCGGGGTGCGCCGGGTGCGGGTGCGGGTGCGGGTTCGGGTGAGGTTGCGGCGTGCCGCCGGCGGCATGGTGAGGCGGGTGCGACAACATACGCATCCGTGAGGTCACGGTTCTACGCTGATGTGCACATTCACTCCCGGTACTCGCGTGCCTGCAGTCGTGACTGCGATCTGGAGCACCTGGCCTGGTGGGCGGCACGCAAGGGCATCGCCGTCGTCGGCACCGGCGACTTCACCCATCCGGCCTGGTCTCAGGAGATCGCGACGAAGCTGGTCCCGGCCGAGCCCGGCCTGTTCCGGCTGCGGTCCGATCTTGAGCATGAGGTGCTGCGCACGTTACCGGCCTCCTGCCGGACGGCGACCCGCTTCATGATCTCTAGTGAGATCTCGACGATCTACAAGAGGGGCGACCGGACCCGTAAGGTCCATCATCTTCTCTACGCTCCCGACCGGGAGGCCGCCGGACGGATCACGGCGGCGCTGGCTCGGATCGGCAACCTCGCCGCGGACGGGCGTCCCATCCTGGGCCTGGACTCCCGCGATCTGCTGGAGATCACCCTTGGTGGCGGGGCGGGCTGCTATCTGGTCCCGGCGCACGTGTGGACGCCCTGGTTCGCGGTTCTCGGTTCGAAGTCCGGGTTCGACGCCGTCGAGGACTGCTACGGCGACCTCGCCGACGAGGTCTTCGCCCTGGAGACGGGGCTTTCGGCGGACCCGGAGATGTTCTGGCGGATCTCCGGTCTCGACCGCTACCGGCTGGTGAGCAACTCTGRCGCCCACTCCCCGCCGATGCTCGGCCGGGAGGCGACCGCGTTCACCTGCGACCTCGACTACTTCTCCATCGAGGCCGCGCTGCGCGGCGGGGACGGCTTCGCGGGGACCGTCGAGTTCTTCCCGGAAGAGGGCAAGTACCACCTCGACGGGCATCGCAAGTGCGGGGTGGTCCTCACGCCGGACCAGACCCGGGAGGTCGGCGGACGCTGCCCCACCTGCGGCGGTGGCCTCACCGTCGGKGTCCTCAACCGGGTCGAGGCGCTGGCCGACCGGCGGCCCGGCCACCGCCCCGTCACGGCGCCCGACGTCACCTCGCTGGTTCCGTTGCCGGAGGTCGTCGGGGAGATTCTCGGCGTGGGCCCGAAGAGCAAGGCGGTCGCGGGCCAGGTGACGTCGTTGGTCTCCCGTCTGGGCCCGGAGCTCGACATCCTCGGCGACGTACCGCTCACGGACATCGCTGGGGTCGGATCGCCGGAGCTGGTCGAGGCAATCAGTCGCCTGCGCCGCGGGGAGGTGATCCGGCAGGCCGGGTTCGACGGCGAATACGGCGTCATCCGGTTGTTCGAACCCCGGGAGCTCGCCCGGGACGGTGGCACCCTGTTCGACCTGGGGTCCGGCGCGGCTGGTGGGCAGGACCGGATCGATGCGGGACCCTCCCTCGACGAGGCGCTCGCGGCGCGGGCGCGTCCGGCACCCGATGCCGCGGTGGTGCCGGGGGATGCCGCGGTGGCCGACAGCCAGCTGTTCACGCCGGTTTCCGGCGATACCCCGTCGGTGCTTGACGGGCTGGATCCCGAGCAGCGGCTGGCAGCCTCGCACCTGTCCGGTCCGCTGCTCGTCCTCGCCGGACCGGGAACGGGCAAGACCCGTACGCTGGTCCACGCGATCGCACACCGGGTCGCTGAGCACGGGGTGCCGGCCGGGGAGTGCCTGGCGGTCACCTTCACCCGGCGTGCGGCCGGGGAGCTCGCCGAACGGCTAGCCGGCCTGCTGGGTGACGCCGCGGGACGGGTGCTCGCGACGACCTTCCACGGCCTCGGGCTTACGATCATCCGTGAGCAGCACGCGAAACTCRCCCGGGGCCCGCAGGTCCAGGTCGCGGACGACGCGGTGCGCGTGGAGCTAATCGCCGCGGCACTGCACGGTGAGGGCGACGCCCGAACGCGCCGGCGGGTGGCGGCCGGTGTCGCCGAGCTCAAGCGGCACCGAGCGCTCGGCCAGGCGATCCGCGACCACGACCTGGTCGGGGCGCTCGCCCGTTACGACGCCGCGCTGCGCGATCGGGACATGGYCGATCTCGACGATCTGATCACCCTGCCGCTGACCCTGCTGCGGTCGTCCCCGGATCTCGCCGAGCACTACCAGCGGCGGTGGCGCCACGTCTGGGTCGACGAGTACCAGGACACCGACGAACTCCAGTACCGCCTGCTGGGGCTGTTGTGTCCCCCCACGGCCAACCTGTGCGTGATCGGCGACCCGGACCAGGCTATCTACAGCTTCCGGGGTGCGGACGTCCGGTTCTTCCTGCGGTTCGAGCAGGACTACCCGAGTGCCCGCCCGGTCGCCCTGACCCGCGGCTACCGATCCACCCGCACCATCGTGCGGACGGCGCTCGATGTGATCGCGCCCACGAGTCTGGTCCCGGACCGGACCCTGACCGCCGTGCGGGGCGCCGAGGGCGACGGCCCGGTGCTGCTGCGGCGCTACCGCAGTGAGGCCGAGGAGGCGATCGCCGTCGTCGACACGATCGACGCGGCGCTCGGCGGTACCTCGTTCCACGCGTTGGACTCGGGGGTGGACGGATCGGTCGACGCGGGGTTCTCCTTCGCGGACATCGCCGTGCTCTACCGGACCGCCCGCCAGGCCGAGCCGATCATGGAAGCGCTGGCCACCCGCGGTTTCCCGTTCCAGCGGCGCTCTCATCTCCCGCTCGCGGACGCTCCCGCGGTCGCCGACCTGCTCGCCCTGCTGCAGGACCTGACGACCACGGATCCCTCGGGTCCCGGCGTCCCGCGTCCGGTGTCGGGTCTGCTGCGCGACGCGGCGGCACGGGCCACCGATCTCGCCGAGGCGAGGAGAAGCGAGCTCGGCGCCGTGCCGTCCGACGGGTTTCCCGGCTTCTCCGGCGGACGGGTGCCGACCGAGGCCGAGCTGCGCCTGGCGGTGGAGCTGCTCGCACCGGCCGCCGCAGCGRCAGGCAACGACCTGGCGGGTTTCCTCACGTCGGTCACGCTCGCCGCCGAGGTCGACGGGCTGGACCCGAGGGCGGACCGGATCTCGCTGCTGACCCTGCACGCGAGCAAGGGTCTGGAATACGGCCTGGTCATCATCGTCGGTTGTGAGGACGGGCTGCTGCCGATGCGCTTCGGTCCGGCCGGTGAGGCGCCGGGCGGTGGGATCCCGGGCGGTGGCGTCAACGGAACCGCCGACGGAACCGCCGACGCCGGCACGAAGGACGCCGAGGCGGAGGAGCGCCGACTCTTCTTCGTCGGCGTCACCCGGGCCAGGCATCGGTTGGTCCTCACCTCGGCGGCCAGCCGGCGGCGCGCCGGGTCGGTCGTGACGACCCGTCCCTCACCGTTTCTTGCGGACATCAGGCCGGCTTTGCTGTCCTCTGTCCCGGCCGAGGGCGTCCCGGCCGAGGGCGGGCGGCGCCGGTCGCGCCGGCCGGCACCGGGCAAGCAGTTGCGACTCCTCTGAGCCACCGGGCCGGAGCCGCTGGACCGACACTCGCGCGGCCCGGCGGCTCAGCGCTTGCGCAACACCATCGCGAGGTTCCAGGTCACAATCTCGCGGGCACCGGGAATCCTGATGATCACCTTCGCCCAGTCGGGCAGATAGCGCGGCATCGCGTCGAGGATCTCGACGTCGGACCGCCGCTTCGCCCAGGCGAGGGTGTCGGCCACCGACACCGGAAATAGAGTCTTGCCGTAGATGTTTTTCGGCGCCTTGCCCTTGCGGCGTTCGAACCTCGCCGCCGCCCGGTCACCACCCAGATAGTGCCAGGGTGCGGTCTCGTGGCCGCCCCAGGGGGACAGCCAGTTCGTGTAGCTCAGGAAGATGAGCCCGCCAGGGCGGGTCACCCGGGCCAGTTCGGAGCACATCCGCCACGGGTCGGGGACGTGTTCGAGCACGTTTGACGTGTAGCAGAGATCAACGCTTCCGGAGAGGAACGGCAGGTCCAAGGCGCTGCCCCGGACCCGGCCGGGAACCTCGATGCCACCGGCCTCCATCTCCGAGACGTCCGRCTCGACCCACACGTACCGGGCGCCGGCGTCGAGGAAGGCCGAGCGGAAGTAACCCGGGCCGCCGCCGACGTCGAGGACGAGCTGGCCGGTCAGGGATGTGTACCGCATCAGCTGGCGCACGGAGTCCGCGGCGATCAGCGAGTAGAAGCCAGCCGGGTCGACGGGCTCCTTGCGGTGCGCGAGGAACAGCGTCTTCGAGCGCGACAGTCCGAACCCGGAATAGGGCAGGGCGCGCACCAGCGGACCCTCCTTGGTCCGCTCGCGGGGAGTGGCCGCCGCCTGCGCTCCGCTCGCCGTGCCCGCTCCGCTCGCCGGCACCGGGCCGGACGGGCCGGCCGGCGGCGCGGTCCCGAAAGCCGCGGCCCGGGACTCGCCACCCGGTTCCGGGGTCGCCGCGGAGGGTGTCGGGGCCTGCCTCGAGCCTGCGGGGGGAGCCGTGGAAGCCGCAGCCGTGGACGCGGTGGAGGTCGCCGCGGATGCCGCCGTGTCAGACATGCCGGGGACGATAACACCACGGCGGCGGGCCTTCGGTGGGCGGCGGGAGCCGCCCGGGCCGCCAGTCGGATCCGCCCCGGCCGTGGCGTGGACGCCCGGTCCGCAGTGGCCTCGGCGTCCGCCCGATCTCCCGGCTCCGCTGCGCGGATCAGGGGCATACCACGCTTGTTGTGGAATTATCCGGGCCCTGAGGTTTATTGTTTACGTGTTGAATACTCCTTTGGTCCGTTGGTGCTTCTTCGTTCCCTGAACCCGGCGACGTGTGTTCCCGGCGATCCTGAGGGCTGGTGATGGTGGTAGTGCACCCGGTTCCGCTGGCAGGGCCGACTGCCTTCCGAGAATCTGGACTATCTGGACTATCTGGACTGTTTGGGATGCTAGTGATCATCCTGCCCGCCCGGCCGATCGCCGTGGCCCAGGGCATGGGCTAGGCCGCGGGGATGTCGCAGACCTACGAAAGTCCCGACTTGCCTTCGTCCCCTGTCTCGGCGTTATCGCCGGCCTGGCGACACGTTCTTGATCAGCCTATGGGTATGCGGGCCGAACTGGACCGCCTGCGCCGCCACGCGCCCTTTTACGACGCGACGGTGGACGAGATCGACGGCCGCCGGATACGGATCGGTGATCATTGGCTCACCGATTTCGCGTCGTGCAACTACCTTGGCCTCGATCTCGACCAGGAGATCATCGAGGCGGTCCCGGAGTACCTGGACCGCTGGGGCACCCACCCGAGCTGGTCGAGGCTGATCGCCAGCCCGCGGATGTACGACGACATCGAGCACACGCTCGCAGCTCTCCTCGGTGCCGAGGACGCGCTGCTGCTCCCGACCATCACCCACATCCAGCTGTCGGTGCTGCCCGCCCTCGTGGGCAAGGGGGCCCTCTTCGTCGAGGTGCACGCCCATCAGACGGCACATGACGGCGCGGTCGTGGCCGCGGCCCATGGCGCCGCCGTGGCGCGCTTCCGCGAGGACCGGCTCGACCGGCTGGAACGCCGGCTGCGGACGAGCCCTCACCCCCGGGTGGTGTGCGTCGACGGCGTCCACAGCATGACCGGAAACGGCCCGCCGCTCGCCGAACTCGCGGCGCTCACCCGTGCGCACGACGCCCTGCTCTACGTTGACGACGCCCACGGGTTCGGTGTCGTCGGCGAGCGTGATCCCGCCGCGTCGAGCCCCTACGGCAGCCGCGGCAACGGAATCGTCCGCCATCTCGGCGAGACCTACGACGATCTCGTCCTGGTCGGCGGTTTCTCGAAGGCGTACTCGTCGCTGCTCGCCTTCGTCGCCTGCCCMACGGAGGTGAAGGAGTATCTGAAGTCCACCGCGGGCCCGTACGTCTTCTCCGGCCCGTCGCCGGTGGCGTCCCTGGCGACCGGGCTGGTCGGGCTGCGGGTCAACGCGGAACGCGGGGACGCCATCCGGGCCCGGCTGCACCGCCTGACCAGCCGGTTCCTCGACGGCCTGCGCGGGCTCGGTCTGTTCACGCTCAACGCCAGCGGCTTTCCGATCATAGAGATTCCCCTGGTCGACGCCGCGCAGGCCGAGCCGTTGGGCCGGTTTCTGTTCGAACGGGGGATCTTCGCGAGTGTGGTGCCGTTCCCGGTCGTTCCCCGTGAGCAGGTCGGGGTGCGCATCCAGGTCACCGCGGCCAACACCAACGCCGAGATCGATCATCTGCTGGCCGTCCTGGCCGAGGCGGTCGAGCGGTTTCCCCTGGTGTCGGTCCCGCAGGCCCGCGCCGGCGACTGAACCCCACCTCGCCGAGACAGGCTCCTACCGGGGCCCCCGCATTGCGCCGGAGGCGCCCGACGGCTCTCCCAGGAAGCTCGCCGGAGGCGAGGTGACGGAGACCCCGGACGGCGCCCTAGGCCAGGGGTCCCCGCATTGCGCCGGAGGCGCCCGACGGCTCTCCCAGGAAGCTCGCCGGAGGCGAGGTGACGGAGACCCCGGACGGCGCCCTAGGCCAGGGGTCCCCGCATTGCGCCGGAGGCGCCATGCGGGGCAAGGCGGGCGACCGGATACCGGTCGCGGTCGAGGCGGACGTCGGCATCCCGGACGCGGGCCAGAACGGCGAGGAAATCGGCCCGTGGAATCTCCACCGCACCCAGGTCGATCAGATGCGGGGTCGCGATCTGCACGTCCAGCAGCACCCCGCCGGCCGCGGTGAACCGGGCGTCGAAGTCGGCCAGAGCCACCTTGGAGGCGTCGGTCCGGGTGCGGAACATCGATTCACCGACGAACACGCCGCCGACGCCCACTCCGTACATGCCGCCGACCAGCTCGTCGCCCTCCCAGACCTCGATGCTGTGCGCCCAGCCCAGGGCGTGCAGCTCGGCGTAGCCCTCGACCAGTTGGGGAGTGATCCATTCGGAGGTACCGCCGCGGCGGCAGCCGCGGACGACGTCGACGAAGCGCTCGTCGACGGTGGTGGTCCACCCGCAGTTACGTAGCCGCTTGCGCAGTGTCCGGTTGACCCGCAGCCGGCCGATCGGGATCACCGCCCGGGGGTCGGGGCTCCACCAGGGCAGGTCCAGCCCACCGGGACGGTGCGGGGGCAGATGGGGGATGCGTCGGGCGGCCACCGCCGCCCGCAGGATCTCGCGCAGCCACCCCCCGCCCCCGCGGGTCCCGCTGCTCGCGTCGTCGCTGTCGTCCCCGTGGGCCTCGTCGTCCTCATGGACCTTGCCGCCGTCGGCCTCGCTCGCCGGCCAGGGGAAGGCGCCGGCCCGGTAGGCGCCGATCAACGTCGCCGGATCCAGCTCACCGCCGACGGCGACCGGGGCCTGGCGGGGGCTGCTCAGCAGCGAGAACCCGTCCCATACGGTGGGGCCGAGATCGCGGGGCGGCGCCGTCAGCGCCACGACTTGACCGCCGGCGTCCGATCCGGGGCGACTGGGGCGTTCAGCACGGCACTCTCCATCGTCGGGGAGAGATCGCCGGGACATTCCTCCGTCCGGCCGATCGTCTCCGGATCGATCATGCCAGCCGACGGCGCCCGTCGCCGCAGTTGCTCGGTCACCTGCTCGGATGGGCCCGGATGGCCGAGGAAGTAGCCCTGAGCCAGGTCGCAGCCGAAATCCCGCAGCATCCGCATCGCTCCAGCGGTCTCCACGCCCTCGACGACGATGCGCAGGCCGAGCGCGTGGGCGAGCCCGACCGTCGAACGGACGATCGCCTCGGCCCGGCCATCGACCTCCATGCGTTGGATGAATGACTTGTCCAGCTTCAGCACGTCAACGRGCAGCTCCCAGAGCCTGGCCAGGGAGGAGTACCCGGTGCCGTAGTCGTCGACGGCGATTCCGATCCCCAGGTCGCGCAGCTCCCCGAGTACGGCGGCCGTGCGGACCCGGTCGAGCATCAACRTGGTCTCGGTGATCTCCAGCTCGAGTGCCGTCGGGCTCAGCCCGAAGCCGGAGAGCATGCCGCTGACCTGTTCGGGAAAGCCACGGTCCAGCAGGTCCGAGGCGGACAGGTTCACCGCCACCGCTACGTCGAATCCGGCGGAGTGCCACTGCCGGCACTGGCCCAGGGCGGTCTCCAACACCTCGATGGTCAGCATCCGGATGAAACCGGCCTGTTCGGCCAGGGGGACGAATTCCTCTGGCCCGRGCAGGCCGCGGCTGGGATGCCGCCAGCGGACCAGGGCCTCCACGGCATTTGCCTGCCCGGAATCGAGGTCGACCTTGACCTGGTAGTGCACCTCCAGCTGGCCGGTGCCGAGCGCCGCGCGCAGGGACTCGATCATGTCGAGGCGGACGAGGCTGTTCACGTCGGAGCCGGGACGGTAGGACTCCACGCCGGTGCGGCCCGACTTCGCGGCATACATGGCCACGTCGGCACGCTGCAACAGGATGTGGGCGTCCTCGGCGTGGTCGGGGTACACGGCGGCGCCGATGCTCGCGCCGACGTGCAGGGTCACCCCGCCGACGTCGAAGGGATTGCCGAGCACGGCCAGCACCCGGTCGGCGACGCGTTTTGCGGCCTCGATGTCCGCGTGTTCGAGCAGGACCGCGAACTCGTCGCCGCCCAGGCGGGCATGCAGGTCGCCGGGACGCAGGGCGTCGGAGATACGGGTTCCGACCTGCGCCAGCAGCGCGTCGCCCACCTGATGCCCCAGCGAGTCGTTGATCTCCTTGAACCGGTCAAGGTCCAGCAGGAGGAGGGCGAAGGTGTCCACCCCGGTGGCGCGCTGCTCGGCCTTCGTCAGCCGTTCGATGAAGCCACGCCGGTTTGCCAGGCCCGTCAGCTCGTCAGTGCGGGCCAGCACCTTGCTTTCGGCGAGCTGCTGGACCTCGATGAAGGTGAACGCGGCGCGGGCCAGGGCCGTCAGCACCGTGGCCGCGGCGAGTCCGACGGTGACCTTTGGCAGCTGGACCGTGGCGCCGAGGACGAGCAGACCGAGCGCGATCACGGTGAGCACCAGTGGGACCGCGATGACGCCCCAGCCGGACATCTTGGCCGGTGGGTGCCAGCGCGGTCGCAGCCAGGCGGCCAGGGCCGGCATGAGCACCGAGAACAGCCACAGCGTGCCGAGGAGGCCGGACCCGGGGTCCCTGTCCGTGGTGACGATGACCAGCAGGAGTGAGTCGGCTATCGCGAAGCCCACCAGCCCGATGCCCAGCAGCCACCACACCCGGCCGGGATGCCAGCCCAGCAGGCTGAACACCGTGACGATCAGCAGGATCAGCAGCAGGTCGGCGAGCGGATAGATCAGGTTCACCGTCATCGTCCACGCGCTGTAGCGCGGATACGCGTTCGCCATCGCCACGCCGATGCCGCTGGTCAGCGCGGCCACGCCGAGCAGGCCGACGAGCGCGTCCATCCAGACGCTCGTGTGCAGCCGGAGCACTCTTCTGCGTAGCAGGAGGATGACGGCGACATAGCACGCCGGATAGAAGAGCAGCCAGCCGAGATCGGCCAGCGACGGCCCGAGGTCGTCGTCCTGCCGGCCGGCGACCGCCGCGTTGTAGTAGATCGTCGCGCCTCCGTAGCTGATGAGCCCGGTACCGAGCAGGGCCYAGGGGAGGCGTTCGCCGCGGATCAACACCGCCCGCGCCAGGCAGATCAGGCCCGAGCCGAGGGCGACGCCGTAACGCAGCGACCCGGTCTCGTTGCCGATGTGGGGCACGGTGACGAACGCGGAAACGGACAGGTAGACCGTGGCGACGATCAGGACGAGCTGGGCAATCCGGATCAGACGGAACCGGCACGGGGGAGGGAGAGAGGCGGTCAACCGGTCATCCCCCCGCAGAGTGGTGGAAACCTGTGCACGTGCCCGGCATCGTGCCGACGGCCATCGCCCGGTGCCGCGGCGACAACACCAGCGGCACCGACGGCCGTCTTGCCTCAGGGTGACCCGCAAAGTCATTGATGCAGGTCAGCGGGGTTGTCGAGAGTGAGGATGGCCAGGAGCAGGGCGTTGTCGTGTCGGATTCTGCGGAT
>NZ_MOMD01000061.1:0-40329 GCF_001983015.1 Frankia sp. CcI156 | reverse complement strand
GGATTACGTGGAGGCGATGTGGCGGATGCTGCAGCAGGACGCGCCGGACGATTATGTGGTGGCGACCGGGGAGACGCACAGTATCCGGGAGTTGTTGGATGTGGCGTTCGGGCGGGTGGGGATCTCGGACTGGTCGGGGTTCGTGCGGCAGGATCCCCGGTTTTTCCGGCCGGCTGAGGTGGATGTGCTGGTGGGGGATTCGTCGAAGGCGCGGGAGGTGTTGGGGTGGAAGCCGCGGGTGGGGTTCGAGGAGTTGGTGGCGATGATGGTGGACGCCGACGTCGCCACCGAGACGGAATCGGCCGCGCGCGACGGGMTCGCGGCCCCCGCCGGGCGGGCTGGGGCGGCCCGTCCCGCCGGGCCTACCGTCGTCGACCAGCCGCGCGGCGGATCGGATCGTTCCGGGGTCCGCTCGTGACCGGCGTACCTGCGGGTGGTGAGCCCGTCGCCGGTGTACCGGTGGATGGTCTGCCCGCGCCGCGGGCTCCACTCGCGGCCGCGCGCCGCCGGTCCGGACCGGTCCCGATGCTCGCCGAGTCCGGGCTCGCGCCGAGGCCGCACGCGGTGGTCGTGGCCGGGGCGCGGCCGAACTTCATCAAGATCAAGCCGATTCTGGACGCCCTCGACGCGGAGGGTTTCCGGACCACGCTCGTGCACACCGGACAGCACTATGACGAGGCGATGAGCGAGGTGTTCTTCGCCGATCTCGGGCTGCGCCCCCCTGACCATCACCTCGCGGCCGGATCGGGCTCCCACGCCGTGCAGACGGCCGCGGTCATGACGTCGTTCGAGCCGTTGCTCGACCGGCTTGCCCCGGAGATCGTCGTCGTGGTCGGCGATGTCAACTCAACTCTGGCCTGTGCGCTCGTCGCGGCGAAGGCGGGCGTGCCCGTTGCCCACGTGGAGGCGGGACTGCGTAGCGGTGACCGGTCCATGCCCGAGGAGATCAACCGTGTTGTCACCGACCACGTGTGCGACCAGCTGTTCGCGACCTCACCGGACGCGGTGGAGCATCTGTACCGGGAGGGCCTGCCCCCCCGGGCGGTCCATCTCGTCGGCAACGTCATGGTGGACACCCTCCTGGCGTGCCGGGACGAGGCGCTGGGCCGRCCGACGCTGACCGAGCTCGGCCTGCACCCGGGCGGGTACGGCCTGGTGACCATGCACCGGCCCGCCAACGTCGACGATCCGGACGTGCTCGCCGGGCTGCTCGGGGCGCTCGGGGAGATCGCGGTGCGCTGCCCGCTGGTCTTCCCGGCGCATCCCCGTACGGCGGCGCGGCTGGCCGGGATGCTCCCTCCGGGGGTTCGGCTGCTCGGACCCGTGGGCTATCTCGACTCCCTGGCGTTGCAGGCCGGGGCGCGTCTCGTGCTCACCGATTCCGGCGGCGTGCAGGAGGAGTCCACCGTGCTGGGAGTACCATGCCTGACGCTCCGTGACTCGACGGAACGTCCATTGACTGTTACCGAGGGTACCAACCGGGTGGTGGGTCGGGACCGGAGGGTGGTGGTCACGGCCGCGTTCGACACCCTGGAGCGGCCGCCTGCGCCCCGGCGTCCGGCCTTGTGGGACGGCCACGCCGCCCGCCGCATCGCGCGAATTCTGGCCCGGGTGGTCGCCCCCCCGCCGGAACCGGGCCGTCCGGGCGCACCGGATCCGGCGATCCGTCCGCCGACCCAGGACACAGCTAGCCACCTACCTCTCTCTATGTAAACAATCTGACACACTATGTGTATGACTTCGAAGAAGCTGGTGGTCGTCGGGCAGGGATACGTCGGTCTCCCGCTCGCGATGCGGGCGGTCGATGTGGGTTGGCGGGTCGTCGGGGTGGACGTGGACGAGAGCCGTGTCGCCCGGCTGGCCGCCGCGCGGTCCTACGTCGAGGACATCCCCGACAGGCAGCTCGCGGCAGCGTTGGGGTCGGGCCGGTACGAGCCGACGTCGGACTACGCCCGCGCCGCGGCGTTCGACGTCGCGGTGATCACTGTCCCTACCCCGTTGCGGGAGGGGGCTCCCGACCTGTCCTACATCGTGGGCGCGGCGCGCAGCCTCGCGCCGCTGGTCCGGCCGGGCGTGACCGTGATCCTGGAGTCGACGACCTATCCGGGGACGACCGAGGAGCTGTTCGCCCCGCTGCTCACCGAGGGTTCCGGTCTGCACCCTGGTATCGACTTCCATCTCGGCTACTCGCCGGAGCGGATCGATCCGGGTAACCGGGTGTGGAACCTGGTGAACACCCCCAAGGTCGTCTCCGGGGTGCACGAGGACTCCCTGGCGGCCGTGAGCGCCTTCTACGACACCGTGGTCGAGCGGACGGTTCCGGTCGGCTCGACCMGGACCGCCGAACTCACCAAACTGCTGGAGAACACCTTCCGGCATGTCAACATCGCGCTGGTGAACGAACTGGCGATGTTCGCGCACGAACTCGGCGTCGACGTGTGGGAGGCGATCGACGCGRCCTCCACCAAGCCGTTCGGGTATCTGCGGTTCACTCCCGGCCCGGGGGTCGGCGGCCACTGCCTGCCCATCGACCCGTCGTACCTGTCCTGGYGGGTGCGCCGCAGCCTCGGCCGCAGCTTCCGATTCGTCGAGCTCGCCAACGACATCAACGACCACATGCCTGACCACGTGGTGCGGCGGGTCACCGAGATGYTCAACACCCGGCGACGGTCGGTCGCGGGCAGCCGCATCCTGCTGCTGGGACTCGCCTACAAGAAGAACACCGGGGATGCGCGCGAGTCGCCCGCGACGCGGGTGGCCACCCTGCTCGCCGACCTCGGTGCCCACGTGCGAGCGGCGGACCCGCACGTCGACGCGGCCCGGCTGCCGCCCCGGGTGACCCTGGTGGAGGTGGATGCGGGAGAGCTTGCGGCCGCGGATCTGGTGGTGCTCCTGGTCGACCACGACGCCTTCGACCGTGACCAGGTGGCACGGCATGCCTGTGCGGTCCTCGACACCCGGCACTGGCTGCCCACGCACGACCGGGGCCGCCGGCCGGTGGCGGCAGGCGGGGGACACCCGCTGATACCGGCGCAGGTCGCGCGGCACGACGAGCTCGCGTTCGCCGTGGAACCCCTGTGACCCCCTCCCACCTTCTGACGCCATCCCACCCTCGCGGCGTCCCGCATCTTCCCGTATCTTCTCGTATCTTTATGTAGTTGAATGATAACTGAAAATTATCGTCATCGAGAGGGTGCGGGCGGAGGGGCGGGTGCCATGCGGGTCGTCGCCACCGACGCGTGGTTCCATCACCGGCCGAGTGGGTGGYGGCGCCGGGGCCCGATAACGGTGCTGAAGGTGCTGAACCGGATGGAGCGCTCCGGCATTCATCCGGGGGCCGTGAACCTGCTCCGCCGCCTCGACCAGGACGAGTTCCGGCTGTTGTTCGCGGTGACGTCCGGCGCGGCAGGAGCGTTCGACGGTGAGATCCGGGCGCTCGGCGGCGAGGTGTACCACTGCCGGGCCGACTGGCGCTTTCCATGGTCCTTCCTGAGGCTGCTGCGCCAGGTACGCCCGGACGTGGTGCAGGCGGAGGTGGTGCAGGCGGACGTGACGATCCTCTCCGGGGTGGTCCTCGCGCTGGCCCGGCTCGGGGGGGTTCGGCGCCGCGTCGCCTACCTCGCCGATGCCCCGGACCGGCACGGCGACAGCCTGGGCGGCCGGGTGCGGCGGATCGTCGGCCGGTTGCTGCTCGACCGGTTCGCCACCCATCTGGTCGCGGTGAGCGAGGCGGTGATGCGGGGTCTGTGGCGGGAGAACTGGCGGCTCGACTCCCGTTGCCGCGTCATCTACCACGGCGTCGAGCTGGAACCGGTCGGCGTCGCCATCGCGGCCCGCCGCCGCGCGGAGGAACTCGCCGAGGACGATCAGGATCTTGTCACCATCGTCCACGTTGCCTGCCCGGATTCGGCGAAGAGCCGGGACCGGGCCGTGGAGATTCTCGCGGCGCTGCGGGGGCGGTCTGTGAACGCCCGGCTCCTCTTCGTGGGTCGTCAGGATGCCGCCGAGACGGCCCGGCTGGTCGCGCTGGCGTCTCGACGTGGCGTCGCTGACCACGTCGAGTTCATCGGCGAGGTTCTTGAGATCCCACGCCTGCTGGTCGCGGCCTCGCTGCTGCTGGTCACCTCCCGCCACGAGGGCCTGACCGGCATCGTGCTCGAGGCCTGCGCGGTCGGGACGCCCGTGCTCTGCGCGGACCTGCCCGGGGTCGACGAGATCGCCCGGCTGCTCCCCGGCGTGACGATCCTGCCGCTGCGTATCTCCGACGCGGTCTGGGCCGACACCGCCGAGATGCTCACCGCCGTTCCCCCGACCATTGATCAGCGCCGGGAGGCGATGCGTCTGCTGCGCCGGTCCCCGTTCACGATGGAGCACTGGCAACGCGACATCACGGCGGTGTGGTGGTAGCCGGCGTCCCCGCCCGTCCGGGTACCGCCACCGTCCGGCCACGACCAGGAAGGACGACCGCCCACGATGAAGATAGTCACCTTGCTCGAGGCGGGGGACGGCCCGCGGTGGCCCGTCGCGCACGCCGTAGCCGAAAGGGAGAGCGGGGACCGCGTCATCGTCCTGATGCCCCCGCCTGACCACGTCGACAGTCCACTGGCCCGGGAGTTGACCGCGGGCGGCGTGGAGGTCGTCGCGAGCCCCGTGCCGCACCGGGGAGCGTCGATCCGCCGTCAGGCCGGTGGGATTCTCCGGCTGCGGGCGGAGCTGGCCGCGCTCGGGGCGGACGTCGTCCACTACCACCACTACGCCTCGGCGGTGGCCGCCCGCCTCGCCACCGTGGGCACCACGATCACCCGCGTGTACATGGTCGCGAACCCTCTGCACCTGGACCACCCGCTGATCCGGCCGGTCGAGCGGGTGCTCTGTCGGCTCGATCACCTGCTGATCGCGCCGACCTCCGACGTCCGGTGCCGCTACGCCGCGCTCGGCCAGCCGGTGCGCCGCCTGCGCACCGTGTCCTACGGCGTGGATCTGGACCGGTTCACGCCGGCGGACGACCGGGAGCGCCGGGGGGTCCGGACGGATCTCGATCTGCCCGAGAACGGGTTCGTGGCGGTGCGGGTGGCGCACTTCCACCCGCCCGGTCGTCTTGTCCATCCGGGCCGGGGGGTGGCGGGCCACGAGGTACTGCTGGCGGCCTGGTCGCGGTTCGTCGAGCTGGGCGGTCGCGGCACCCTGATCCTCGTTGACGGGGCTCCCGAGGGCGGGGAGGACGTCGCCGGTCGGCGCAACGAGGCCGCGGTCCGTTACCGCGAGCGGGTCCGGGTCTGGGCCGGGGCGCTTCCCGGCGCGGCGGCGGTGCGCTGGGTGCACGGTGTCCGCGACGTGCGGCCGTACTACGCCGCCGCCGATGTGAACGTGGTGTCCTCCTGGGTGGAGGACTACGGCGCCATCGGGGTGGCGTCGGCCTGCGGGGTACCGACCGTGGCGACGCGGGTCGGGGCGATCAGCGAGCTGGTGGACGACGAGACCGGCTGGCTGGTGGCACCCGGCGACGCGGTGGCGGTGGCGGAGTGTCTCACCGACGCCGCGGCCGGCCGGCGGACACCCGCCGCGCGCGACCGAGGCTTCGCCGCGCGGGCACGGGCCGAGAAGCTGCTGGATCGCCGGTCGTTGAGCCAGGACGTCGTCGCTGCCCTGCACGAGGCCGTGCGCGGCGCGCGGTCGTGGCACGCGTGCTCCGGCCCGGGCCGGAGCGTGCCGGGATGCACCGGGGACCGAAAGAACGAGTTCACCCGCAGGTGGGGTGATTATTGCCGAACATTCCGCCGTTGTGGGCAGGGGCCGCCGGCAGCTTCCGCTACTGTTAGCAGTGTTAAGTAATTGCTGGAGTCGGGCGTGACGACCTTGTTCGGGAGGCCCTGGCGGTTCCCGCCGACCCGGAGGGTCGGCGGGGTCACAGCGTCGCGGGCGCGGTGCGAGACGCGCCGGAATGCCAGGATGGGACGGAGCTGGCCGAGGCAGGCAGGCGCCGGATGCGTGCCCACCCGGGGCCGTGGGTCCGGTGTCACCATGGTGCGGCCAGCCGGGCGGGGCCATGGGAGCGAGCCCCGCCGCTCGCGGGTGGCGGGCGGCGGGCGACGAGGAGGAGAACGATGGACACCTTCGGCAGTACCGGATCGCTCGTGGTGGGTGATCGCACCTACACGATCAGGCGGCTGGACGCGGTGCCCGGGGCCGATCGACTCCCCTACAGCCTCAAGGTGCTGTTGGAGAACCTTCTGCGTACGGAGGACGGCGCGAACATCACCGCGGACCACGTCCGGGCGCTGGCGAACTGGGATCCCTCGRCCGCCCCCAGCCAGGAGATCCAGTTCACGCCCGCCCGCGTCATCATGCAGGACTTCACCGGTGTGCCGTGTGTGGTGGACCTTGCCGCCATGCGGGAGGCGATGGCCGCCCTCGGCGGCGACCCATCGAAGATCAATCCGCTGGCCCCCGCCGAGCTCGTGATCGACCACTCGATCATCGCCGACCACTTCGGCCGGCCGGACGCGTTCGAGCTCAACGCGGCGCTGGAGTTCGGCCGCAACCGGGAGCGTTACCAGTTCCTGCGCTGGGGTCAGGAGGCGTTCGACAACTTCACCGTCGTCCCGCCGAACACCGGCATCGTGCACCAGGTCAACCTGGAGCACCTCGCCCGGGTCGTCTTCACGAAGCAGACGGCCGATGGGACGCTGGCCTACCCCGACACCCTCGTGGGCACGGACAGCCACACCACGATGATCAACGGTCTCGGCGTGCTCGGCTGGGGCGTCGGCGGCATCGAGGCCGAGGCCGCCATGCTCGGCCAGCCGGTGAGCATGCTTATCCCCACTGTGGTGGGCTTCAAGCTGACCGGCGAGCTGCCGACGGGCACCACCGCGACCGACATGGTGCTCGTCATTACCGAGATGCTGCGTCGGCACGGCGTCGTCGGCCGGTTCGTCGAGTTCTACGGCGACGGCGTGACGAACGTCCCGCTGGCGAACCGGGCGACCATCGGCAATATGAGCCCCGAGTACGGCTCCACCTGCGCGATCTTCCCGATCGACGCGGAGACACTGAACTACCTCAGGCTGACCGGCCGTCCCGCGGAGCTGGTGGCGTTGGTCGAGGCGTACGCCAAGGAGCAGGGCCTCTGGCACGACCCGAGCCGCGAGGCCGCTTACACGACCACCCTTGAGCTGGACCTGTCCACCGTCGAGCCGTCGCTTGCCGGGCCCAAGCGCCCGCAGGACCGGGTGCCGCTGGCGAGCGCGAAGCAGGCCTTCCGGGCGGCGTTGGTCGACTACGCCCAGCCCCTGGTGCTCACGAACGGCGGCGCGGACGAGGCGGATGCCGAGTCCTTCCCGGCCTCCGACCCGGCGGCCGCATTCGCCGACAAGCCCTCCGACGCCCCGATCTCGGTGAACGCCGTGGTCGGGGACGTCGCCGCCCGCCCGTCCAACCCGACGGCGGTCACCCTCGCCGACGGCACGGGCGTCGAGATCGACCACGGCGCCGTCGCCGTCGCGGCCATCACCTCCTGCACCAACACGTCCAACCCGCAGGTCATGATCGGCGCTGCCCTGCTGGCCCGCAACGCCGTCGAGAAGGGGCTCACCCGCAAGCCGTGGGTGAAGACCACCCTCGCGCCGGGCTCGAAGGTGGTCATGGACTACTACGAGCGGGCGGGGCTCGTGCCCTACCTGGACAAGGTCGGCTTCAACCTGGTCGGGTTCGGCTGCACCACCTGCATCGGTAACTCCGGGCCGCTGCCGGAGGAGATCAGTGCCGCGGTGAACGACGCGGACCTGGCGGTGGTCAGCGTGCTGTCGGGCAACCGCAACTTCGAGGGCCGGATCAACCCCGACATCAAGATGAACTACCTGGCGTCCCCGCCGCTGGTGGTCGCCTACGCGCTGGCCGGMACCATGGACATCAACCTCGACACCGACCCGCTGGGCACCGGCACCGGCGGGGAGCCCGTCTACCTGCGTGACATCTGGCCGAGCGAGGCCGAGGTCGCCGCGGTCGTCGGCGACGCCATCCAGTCCGAGATGTACGAGTCCGACTACGCCGACCTGTCCGGTGACGAGCGCTGGCGTTCGCTGCCGCTCGGTGATGGCGGGGAGGTGTCGCGGACGTTCGCCTGGGCGCCCGACTCCACCTACGTCCGGCACCCTCCGTACTTCGAGGGGATGGCGGCGAAGCCGGAGGCCCGGACCGACATCATCGACGCCCGGGTGCTGGCGGTGCTCGGCGACTCGGTCACCACCGACCACATCTCCCCGGCTGGTTCGATCAAGAAGGACTCGCCTGCCGGCCGCTACCTCACCGAGCACGGGGTCGCGCCCGCCGACTTCAACTCCTACGGGTCGCGGCGCGGCAACCACGAGGTGATGATCCGCGGYACGTTCGCCAACATCCGGTTGCGCAACCGGCTGGCGCCGGGCACCGAGGGCGGCGTCACCCGGCACCTGCCAGACGGCGAGCAGCTGGCCATCTACGACGCCGCGCAGAAATACGCCGCCGAGGGTGTGCCGCTGGTGATCCTGGCTGGTAAGGAGTACGGCTCGGGTTCCTCCCGGGACTGGGCGGCGAAGGGTACCTCGCTGCTCGGCGTGCGGGCGGTCATCGCCGAGTCCTACGAGCGCATCCACCGGTCGAATCTGATCGGTATGGGTGTGCTGCCGCTGCAGTTCCCCGCCGGCGAGTCGGTGGAGTCGCTCGGCCTGACCGGGGAGGAGACGTTCACCATCACGGGCCTCGCCGAGGTGGACGAGAGGACCCCGCCCATCACGGTACGTGCCGGCGACAAGACCTTCGAGGCGGTCGTGCGGATCGACACCCCCGGCGAGGCGGAGTACTACCGCCACGGCGGGATCCTGCTGTACGTCCTGCGCTCGTTGCTGTAGCCCACGACCGATGATCCGGGGCCGGCGGGTTCGCTCCCTGCCGGCCCCGCCCGCCGGTCCGCATGCCGCGCGCCCCCGTTCCCGTTTCCCGGACTGAGAAGCGACACGCCGTCAGCGGTATCAGTTGGGGAGGAACACCGTCATGCCCGGACAGTGGGACGCCACCGTCAAGTCGGTCTACGCCGTCGACAGTGGTACCTCGGGATCCGCTCCCGCGGCGGTCTCAGTCKGGCGCTCGTCGCAGCCGGAATCGACGACGTCGTGCCCTGGCCGTGAGCGGGGCCGGTGGTGGGCTCGCCCGGTCGGGGACCTCAGTCGCGGTCGGCGGGGGGATCCTCRGCGAGCAGGGCGGTCAGCGCCGGGAACAGGGCCGGCGGGGCGGCGACGGTGAGATCTTCGCCCGCCGGGCGGCCGTGCAGCCCACCGACCCGCAGCCCGGCCTCCACCGCCACCAGGCCGCCGGCGGCCTGGTCCCAGGGCTTCAGCCCACGCTCGTAGTAGGCGTCGACGAGGCCGCCGGCCGCCGCGCACAGGTCCAGCGAGGCCGCACCCATCCGACGGAGGTCGCGCACCCGGGGCACCACCCGGCTGGCGACAGCGGCCTGCGCGGCCCGGCGGGACGCCGTGTAGCCGAAACCCGTTGCGACGAGGGCGCCGGCCAGCGTCGTCACCGTGGAGCCGGTCAGCGGTTCCCCGTCCCGGTACGATCCGCCGCCCCGCGTGGCGGTGTAGGTCGCGCCCAGCGCCGGGGCGTGCACAACCCCGGCGACGACCTCCCCGTCGACCTCGGCGGCGATCGAGACCGCCCAGTTGGGCAGCCGGTAGAGGAAGTTCACCGTCCCGTCGAGCGGGTCGACGATCCAGCGCACCCCGGTCGTGCCGGCGGAGTCCGAACCCTCCTCGCCGAGCAGTCCGTCGCCGGGGCGCAGTTCGGCGAGCCGCCGGGCGACGAGCGCCTCGGAGGCGCGGTCGAGAGCGGTCACGACGTCGGTGGGAGACGACTTCGTCGTCTCCGCGGCCACGGTGCCCTCCCGGCCCCGCGCGAGCAGGTCACCCGCCGCACGGGCGATCGTCAGCGCAATGGCGAGCAGTTCGTCCGGGTCTGGCAGGTCGCTCATCGTCCGGCGCTCCAGGGATCGGCACGAAGTGGGGATCGGCACGGGAGTACGGTCCGTTCAACGGTTCATCCTGCCAAGACGGCCGGTCGTGTACTCCCCATGGAACGTGAGAGGTGTCACGTCCGTCGACCTCTTCCGCTTCCCGTTTCCGTTCCGTTCCGGCTCCGGCTCCGGCCCAGGGGCGCCTGCCCGGGCCGGAACCTCGCCGGTCCRCCGACCGGGGGACCTCGGCGGTCGATGACCACGATCGAGGCGCCCGTAGGATCGTTACTTGTGGTTGCGACAGACGGTACGGAACGGTCCACCCGCGCGGTCCCGGCGAAGCCGAGCCTGGACGGCATCGAGGCGCGCTGGTCGACGGTATGGCAGGACGAGGGCACCTACGCGTTCGACCGGACGGTCGACCGCGGGCAGGTCTACTCCATCGACACCCCGCCGCCGACCGTCAGCGGTTCCCTGCACGTGGGGCACGTCTTCTCGTACACCCACACCGACCTGATCGCCCGCTACCAGCGGATGCGGGGTCGCGAGGTCTTCTACCCGATGGGCTTCGACGACAACGGGCTGCCGACCGAGCGCCGGGTCCAGAACTACTTCGCTGTCCGCTGCGAGCCGTCGCTGCCCTACGACCCGGGTTTCACTCCGCCGGACAAGCCCGGCAAGGAGCAGGTCCCGATCTCGCGACGCAACTTCGTCGAGCTCTGCGAGCGGCTGACCCTGGAGGACGAGAAGGGCTTCGAGCAGCTCTGGCGCAGGCTGGGGCTCTCCGTCGACTGGTCGTACACCTACGCGACGATCGACGCCCGGTCGCGGACCGTTGCGCAGCGGGCCTTTCTGCGCAACCTCGCTCGGGGGGAGGCCTATCTTGCCGAGGCCCCGACGCTGTGGGACGTCACCTTCCGTACCGCGGTGGCCCAGGCCGAGCTGGAGGACCGGGACCGCCCCGGCGCGTACCACAGCCTGGCCTTCCCCCGGTCGGGCGTCTCCGCCCCGAGCAGCGGGCTGGACCCGGCGGGCTCCGGGGATCTGGCGGGCTCCGGGGATCTGGCGGACCCGATTGTCATCGAGACGACCCGTCCCGAGCTGCTGCCCGCCTGCGTCGCCCTGGTCGCCCATCCGGACGACCCGCGTTACCAGTCGTTGTTCGGCGCCACGGTGCGGACCCCGCTGTTCGACGTTGAGGTCMCGGTGGTCGCGCACCGGTTGGCCGACCCCGAAAAGGGATCCGGCATCGCGATGATCTGCACCTTCGGCGACCTCACCGACGTGACGTGGTGGCGCGAGCTGCGGCTGCCGGCGCGTGCGGTGATCGGCCGTGACGGCCGGTTCATCCCGGACCCACCGGGCGCCGTCACCTCCGCGGCCGGCCGGGAGCGGTACGCCGAGCTCGCCGGAAAGACCGTGCACAGCGCCCGGGCGCGGATCGTCGAACTGCTCGCCGGGTCCGGCGCGCTGCTCGGCGATCCGCGGCCGATCACCCATCCGGTCAAGTTCTACGAGAAGGGCGACCGGCCGCTGGAGATCGTGACGACCCGCCAGTGGTACCTCCGCAACGGCGGGCGGGACGAGCCGCTGCGGGCCGCGCTGCGTGGACGCGGCCAGGAGCTGCGCTGGTACCCGGACTACATGAAGGTCCGCTACGAGAACTGGGTCGACGGCCTCAACGGCGACTGGCTGATCAGCCGGCAGCGGTTCTTCGGCGTGCCGTTCCCGGTGTGGTACCCGCTGGACGCCGCCGGTGCGCCGCGGTATGACGCGCCGATCGTGCCCGACGAGGCCTCGCTGCCGGTCGACCCGTCCAGCGACGTCCCGCCCGGGTACGCCGCCGAGCAGCGGGGCGTGCCCGGCGGGTTTGCCGCCGACCCCGACGTGATGGACACCTGGGCGACGTCTTCGCTCACCCCACTGATCGCCAGCGGCTGGGAGCACGATACCGATCTGTTCTCCCGGGTCTTCCCGATGGACCTGCGTCCGCAGGCGCACGAGATCATCCGGACCTGGTTGTTCTCGACGGTGGTGCGCACCCACGCCGAGTTCGACGTGCTGCCCTGGTCGAACGCGGCGATCTCCGGTTGGATCCTCGACCCGGACCGTAAGAAGATGTCGAAGTCCAAGGGCAACGTGGTGACCCCGATGGGCCTGCTCGAGGAGCATGGGTCGGACGCGGTCCGTTATTGGGCGGCGTCCGGGCGGCCGGGTACCGACACCGCCTTCGATGTCGGCCAGATGAAGAACGGCCGCCGGCTCGCCATCAAGATCCTCAACGCCAGCCGGTTCGCGCTCGGTCTTGCCGTGACCCCCGACGCCGGGGTCTCCGACGCCGAGGTCTCCGACGCCGGGGCGGCCCCCGCCCCGGCCAGTGAACCGCTGGACCGTGCCCTGCTGGCCGCCTTGGCCGACGTGGTCGACGCCGCCACCGCGGCCTTCGACGGCTACGACTACGCCCGGGCCCTCGAGGTCACCGAGTCGTTCTTCTGGCGGTTCTGTGACGACTACGTCGAGCTTGTGAAGGGCCGGGCGTACGGCTCCTCCGGGGCGGCGGGCGCGGCCTCCGCGCACACCACGCTCTCGGTGGCCCTGTCAGCGCTGCTCCGGCTGTTCGCCCCGGTCCTGCCGTTCGTCAYCGAGGAGGTCTGGTCCTGGTGGCGTCCCGGTTCGGTGCACCGGGCGAGCTGGCCGGACGCCGCCGAGATCCGCAAGCTCGCCGAGGGCGCCCGCGTGGAGCTCCTCGGTGCCGTCGGGGCGGCGCTGTCCGGTGTCCGCCGGGCCAAGTCCGAGGCGAAGGTGTCGCAGAAGGCCGAGGTCGCGAGCGTCCGGATCAGCGGCGAGGCCGACCTCGTCGCCCTCGTCGAGTCGGTGGCCGCGGACCTGCGCAGCGCCGGCAGCATCCGGGAGCTCACGCTGAGCCCGACCGGCGGCGAGATCGCCGTCGCCGTCGAACTGGCCTGAACACCGGGCACAGCCGGGATCAGATGCCGGCAAGACGCCTGGCCGAGGGCCGCAGATACACGAACCAGGTCACCACGAAGCACAGCGCGTAGAAGGCGATGAAGGAGATGTACGCCGCGTTGCCGGTCCGGWAGCTCAGGAACGACTGCCGGAAGGCCAGGTTCACCAGCACCCCGCCGAACGCGCCGATCGCGCCGGCCAGGCCGATGAGGGCTCCGGACAGCCGCCGGGCCGAGTGCTGCGCCGCGACCGGGTCGCCACCGGCGTYGATGCTGGCCTGGGCCTTCGCCCGGAAGATCGCCGGGATCATCTTGTACGTCGACCCGTTCCCGACGCCACTGAAGACGAACAGCGCGATGAACCCGACCAGGAACAGAGGAAGCGACTCCGTCAGCGARGCGACGAGCACGATCGCGGCCGCGGCCGCCATCGCCACGAAGTTGACGAAGGTGACCTTCGCTCCGCCGACGCGGTCCGCCAGGATGCCGCCGGCCGGGCGGATCAGCGAGCCGAGCAGCGGACCGAGGAAGGTCAGGTAGGCGGCCTTGATCGGGGTGCTGAACTGGTCGTGGAACTGCACCTGGAGCACCTGGCCGAACGCGAAGCCGAACCCGATRAACGACCCGAACGTGCCGATGTAGAGCAGCGACATCACCCAGGTGTGACCGTCACGGGCGACGTCGCGCATCGCCCCCCGGTCGTTCTTCGCGCTCGACAGGTTGTCCATGAACAGCGCCGCGCCGAGCGTCACCAGGACGATCAGCGGGATGTAGACGGCAAGGACGACCCGGGGGTGGTCCTTGCCGGCGGTGGCGAGGACGAGCAGGCCGACAAGCTGGATCGCGGCCACCCCCAGGTTTCCGCCGCCGGCGTTCAGCCCCAGGGCCCAGCCCTTCAGCCGCTCCGGGTAGTAGGCGTTGATGTTGGTCATCGAGGAGGCGAAGTTACCGCCTCCGACCCCCGCGACCGCGGCGACGATCAGCAGGGTGGGGTAGGAGACGCCGGGGGAGAGAACGACGGCCGCGAGGATCGTCGGCACGAGGAGCAACGCCGCGCTGAAGATGGTCCAGTTACGCCCCCCGAACCGGGCGACGGCGAAGGTGTAGGGGATCCGCAGCGCACTGCCGACGAGCGCGGGCAGCGAGGTCAACAGGAACTTGCCGGCCGGGTCGATGTGGTAGGCCGGTCCGAGGAACAGGACCGTCACCGCCCACAGCGACCAGATCGAGAACCCGATGTGCTCGGCCAGGATCGAGAAGATCAGGTTTCGGCGGGCGATGCGGGAAYCGCCGTTGTTCCAGAAGGTGCGGTCCTCGGGCCGCCAGTCGTCGATCCAGTGGCCGCGTCGGGACGGACCGGTCACGGTGCCGGTAGTCGKGACGCCTTCCAGCGTGGCGCTCATAGATGATCCTCCGAGGTGCGGGTGATGCCACGACGGTAGGAACGCGCCGTTACGTGGCGCGGCGTCGGCTGTGACACTCTCTGAGACATCCGCTCACCTGGGTGGGGACCCAACGGTGAGACCTCGGGCGCACCGGCCGTCGGGCCGTCGGCGGACCCGCCGGGAGGGCTGGGCGAGGCGTGGGTGGCCCGGCGGTCGACCGGTCASTCGATCCGGCGTAGCTGCTCGCGGTAGTGCTTGCCGTTCGCCACGTAGATCGCGGCCCCGGCGGCGAGGGCACCCGGGGCGACGGAGTCCGGCAGGATCTTCGCCGGCACGCCGAGCGCCCTCGCGCCCGGCGGCACGACCGTGC
This sequence comes from Frankia sp. CcI156, assembly GCF_001983015.1. NCBI lineage: Bacteria > Bacillati > Actinomycetota > Actinomycetes > Frankiales > Frankiaceae > Frankia > Frankia sp. CcI156. The sequence goes on along the minus strand of NZ_MOMD01000061.1, from coordinate 25,620 downwards.
CGCCCACGACGACCGCGCCCGCGCCGACCAGCGCGCCCCGGCCGATCCGGACCCGGTGGAGTACCACCGAACCGGAACCGACCAGGGCGCCGTCCTCGACGACACAACCCTCCAGGTGAGCCAGATGCCCGACGGTGCAGTCGTCGCCCACTACCGTGGTGAGCTCCTCGGTGGCGTGGATCACCGTGCCGTCCTGGATGGACGTGCGGGCACCGATCTCGATCGTCCCGTAGTCGCCACGCAGCACCGCGCCCGGCCACACCGTGGACTCGGGCCCGATCGTCACCGTGCCGATGACCGTCGCGTCCGGATGGACGTAGGCCGTGGGATCGATGGTGGGGACGGCGTCCCCCAGGGCGTACACGGCCATCCGAGCCTCCCGCTGATCGCGACGCCGCCGATCCGGACGGCGCACCGGTTGATCCCATCGTGCCTGGAAAGGAGCAGCCGGGTACCCCGGAGAGCGGCTCGTGGTCGGTGCTCGTCGGTCACGCGTTCAGTCCTCGGATGCCGTCCACTCCTCGGAGAAGGAGGTCTTCGGGTGGAGCATGCCGGGCGGCGGTGAACCCGTCGCCCGGGCCCATCCGCGCGCGGCCGCGCGCTCGGCCGCCAACCGGCCGATCCCGATCGCGAGACCCGAGATCGCCGCCCAGGCGACGGCCTCCGTCCAGGCGGTGTCCGGGTCCGCCGGGTTGGCCGGCGGGTCGGACTTGCGTACCTTGCGGTACAGGGCGTTCACGACTCGGCTCGCGGCCATGCCCGCGAGCGCGGTCGCCCCTCCGCCGACGATCTTCCATCCCAGCTTTGACGCTGCTTTCGCCACCCCACACCTCTCGTTCCTCGGCGAGGACCATGTCGGTCCGCCCGCCCCCTGCTTACCCCGACCGGCCTGCTTGGCCCCTCGGATCGTCTTGGCCTCTCGGATCATCTGCTATCCGATCACGCCGGGATACGCCCGCCGGAGTCCGGGGCTTGCTGCGGCCCGTCGGACCGGCAGGCCGATGGCGGGACGAGGGCCATGGCCTAGCGTGGGGGTCACGCCCGGACCGGGCACCCTCGACCAGGAGAGCCATGACCGCCACCGATCCGACGACGCCCACCGCCCCGCCCACCGCCCCGCCTCCCGCGTCCGCGGTGCCACTCGCCGTGCAGCCCGCGCCCGCCGTACCGGGTCGGGTGGAGATCCTCGTCCGCCGGTCGGACCGCGAGCTGGCGCTGCCGGCGTACGCCCAGCCGTCGGACGCGGGGGCGGACCTGGTGACGGCCCAGGACGTGACGCTCGGCCCGGGGGAGCGGGCGACGGTCGGAACCGGTCTGAGCATCGCCCTGCCGGCCGGGTACGCGGCGTTCGTCCATCCGCGCAGTGGCCTGGCCGCGCGGCACGGCCTGTCCGTGGTCAACGCCCCGGGAACGGTGGACGCCGGTTACCGTGGAGAAATCAAAGTCGTTCTGATCAATACCGACCGATCTGACACGATCATCCTGCATCGGGGCGACCGGATCGCCCAGCTGGTCGTGCAGCGCGTGGAGCACGCCGTGTTCCGGGAGGTCGATGAGCTGCCGGCCTCGGTGCGCGGAAGCGGCGGGTTCGGCTCCACGGGGGGTTTCGGGTCCGCCGGGGGGGCAGGAAAGGAGACCACCGGTGTTCGGACGAGGACGTAGGGAGTTCGACCGTCGCGGGGCCTCCGAGATGGACGTCCCCGAGAAGGTCACCTCGCGGGGCTCGTCGGAGCCCGATGGTCCCTACGACATCGCGCAGGCACCCGATGACGACGTGCATCGCCTCGATCTCGGGTCGTTGCGGATTCCGGCGCTCGACGGCATGCAGGTGCAGTTCCAGGTCGAGGAGTCGACCGGCAAGCCGCTGACGGTGCTGGTGACCGACGGGCGCAGCGCGATGGAGCTCTCCGTCTTCGCGGCGCCGAAGAGCCGGGGCCTGTGGGACGAGGTGCGGGCCGAGATCCTGGAGACCATTCAGGGGGGCGGTGGGTCGGAGGCGGACGGTCGCTACGGCCCCGAACTGCGGATGAGCTTGCCGACCGGGCGGCCGGGCGAGACYGTGCCGGGCCGGATGATCGGTGTGGACGGTCCGCGCTGGTTTCTGCGGGCGGTGGTGACTGGCGCGGCCGGACAGGATCCGGCGGCCGGCCCCCTCCTGGACGCCGCGTTGCGCAATCTGATCATTTCTCGTGGTGAMGGCGCGATGCCGGTGCGGGATCCGTTGCCCCTGAGGCTGCCTAAAGAGATCACCGATCACCCCGATCACCCCGATGGTTCCGGCGGACCGGTCGCCTCGGCGACCAGCGGACGGCCCGAGATGCCCGTGCGCGGTGCGCGTATAGCCGAGATCCGCTGACCGCCCTGTGCCCGGGGTCCCCGCATTGCGCCGAAGGCGCCCGATGGTTCTCCCAGGAGGGTCACCGGAGGTGATTCGACGGAGACCCCGTACGGCGCCCTGTGCCCGGGGTCCCCGCATTGCGCCGAAGGCGCCATGCGGGGCGGGCACATTGAGTACCGGTCATGCGTTGCATGAGACGTGTTGAACGTGCTGGACGTGCTCGAGCCGCAGTTGCTTGCGCCGAGTCGCCGGCGAGCCGGATCGGAGGAGCCGTGGGCGAGTCACGCGGCTGGTTGGGGCGCAAGCTCCACAGACTGACAGCAGGGACGAGCGAGCTCGACGCCGAGGACCTCCAGGCGGCCTCGGCGGCGGCGGGTGCCGCCCCGATGAGCGGCTGTCGTGACCGGGACGAGATCTGCGTCGCGGGTACCATCCAGGCCGTGACGGTACGTGCGCGGTCGGGTGCACCGGCCCTGGAGGTCGACATCTACGACGGTAGCGGCACCGTCACGTTGGTCTTCCTCGGCCGCCGGGACATCCCGGGCCTGCGGGCTGGCGCGTCGGTCAAGGCCTCCGGGCGCGTTACCGTGCAGGAGAACCGTCCGATCATCTTCAACCCGCGTTACGAACTACTCCCCGTTCCGTCGGCGAGCGCCTAGGTCGGCGGGTCCGCCCAACCCGACGGGATCCCAACCAGACATGCCACGTACGCCATCTCCCGACACGCCGCCRATGACGATGTCCGAGGCCATCGGCGGCCCACGGGGGATCATCGACAGCTCCGTGCCCACCGTGGCGTTCGTGACGGTGAACGCCGAGGCCGGACTGACCGCCGGCATCGCGGTCGCCATTGCCACGGCGGCCGCTCTGCTGGCGCTGCGCATCGTGCGCCGTGAGCCGACCCAGCAGACCTTCTCGGGGTTGTTCGCCGTGGCGGTCGCCGCATTCGTGGCCTCTCGTACCGGGAATGCGAAGGGGTTCTTCCTGCCCAGCATCGCGAAGAACGCGCTCTGGGGGGTGGTGGCCCTGCTGTCGATCGTCCTGCGCCGGCCGGTGGCGGGGTATCTCATGGCCGGTCTGGACAGCCGCTATGCGAGCTGGCAGCGGGTACCCTGCCAGCGGCGGGCCGCGGTGTGGGCGACGGTGGTCTGGATCGCTGTGTTCGGTGTGCGGTTCGTCGTGCAGGGGGTGCTCTACCTCGCCGACCAGCCCGGCTGGCTGGCCGCGGCCAACATCGCCCTGGGACTTCCGCTGTTCGGTGTCGCGGTGTTGGCCAGCTTCGCCATCGTCCGCCGGATCGCACCGCTGCCCCCCGCCGCCACCGACTCGACGGTCGTGGCCGGCGAGGTGCTGGCCGAGGACGCCCCGCGCGGCGAGCCCCCGCGCGGCGAGCGGCGGCCTGCCGGCTGACCGCCTCCGCATCGCCAGCCTGTCGCGCGTCAGCCCGGCGCGCCCGCGCCTGCCGGCGCCTGACCGAGCAGCACAGCGAGCTTCTCCTCGGCCTCGGCATTTGTCGTGACCGCGAGAATCTCGTCGCCGTCTTCCAACGTGGCGTCGGGCGAGGGAACGACCGCCCGTCCGTCACGCAGGATCACCACCAAGGCGCTGTCCGCCGGCAGGGTGATCTCGCTGAGCCGCTGGCCGATCACCGGCGCGTTCTCGGCCAGCGTCAGCTCGACGAGGGATGCATCGCTCTGCCGGAACCGCATCAGCTGGACGAGGTCGCCGACGCTGACGGCCTCCTCGACCAGAGCCGTGATTAGGCGCGGCGCGGACACCGCCACGTCCACCCCCCACGACTCGGTGAACAGCCACTCGTTCTTGGGATGGTTGACCCGCGCCACTACCCGGGGCACGCCGAACTCGGTCTTCGCGAGCAACGAGACGACGAGGTTCACCTTGTCGTCCCCGGTGGCGGCCACCAGGACGGTGTACTCATTCAGCCCGGCCGCGTCGAGTTGGGACAGCTCGCAGGCGTCCGCGAGCAGCCACCGGGCCTCCGGTAGCGCGTCGGTCCGGATCTTCTGCGGATCCCGCTCGATGATGAGCACCTCGGAGCCGTTCTCCAGCAGTTCGGCGGCGATGGACCGGCCGACCTTGCCCGCCCCCGCGATCACCACCCGGCGCACGCTCATCGCTTCTCCTCTTCGCGCGGCATCGTCTACCCGGATCTACCCGGATCTGCCCAGATCTGCCCGGATCTACCCGGAGTCCTTGCCGTCCGGCCCGGTGCGCAGCACCGTGTCCGCCTCGGAGGCGTGCGCCTTCGTCACCGCCACGTGCACCACGTCACCGTCCTGGACGAGGGTGCGGGCATCGGGCAGGACACCCTCGCCGAACCGGGTCACGCAGGCCACCCGTACCCCGGCGGACTCCTCCAACTCCCGGATCCGGCGGCCCACCCAGGCGGGTCCGGGTGGGATAGCGGCCAGCAGCACCGAGCCCGACGGGTCGGACCACTGCGGCGTGACAGCGTCGGGTAGGAGCCGGTCGAGGATCTGGTCCCGGGTCCAGCGCACCGTGGCGACGGTGGGGATACCGAGCCGCTCGTAGACCTCGGCCCGGCGGGGATCGTAGATCCGCGCGACGACCCGCTCGACCCCGAACATCTCGCGGGCCACCCGGGCGGCGATGATGTTCGAATTGTCCCCGCTGGAGACGGCGGCGAACGCGGCGGCCTGCTCGATGCCCGCCTCGATGAGGGTGTCGCGGTCGAAGCCCATCCCGGTGACCCGMAGACCGGTAAAATCCTGCGGTAGCCGCCCAAACGCGGCGGGGTTCTGGTCGATGATTGCCACTKAGTGGCCGAACCGTTCGACGCTGCGGGCAAGCGCGGAGCCGACTCGGCCGCAGCCGAGGATCACGACGTGCACAAGGGTTGAGGGTAGTCCGATCCGGGCTGACCGGCGCAGGTCACGTGGCCGGATCTCCGGATACGGAGTATCTGTGTGCCACGTCACACTGATACTGAACTGCGTGGCTGGCGTCGGTAGCATCGCCGCGTGGCGCTCACGGACCGCCTCAAGCGCGGTTTCGTCGGTCGACCGATCGGGAGCGACCGGCTTGGGGAGACATTGCTCCCTAAACGCATCGCTTTGCCCGTCTTCGCGAGCGATGCCCTTTCCTCGGTGTCGTACGCGACCGAGGAGATCCTGCTTGTCCTGTCGCTGGGTGGGCTGGCCTTCTACCACATCTCGCCCTGGCTTGCTGGAGCCGTCGCCATCCTGATGCTGACGGTGGTGGCGTCCTACCGGCAGAACGTGCACGCCTACCCGAGCGGCGGCGGCGACTACGAGGTCGTCTCGGTCAACCTGGGCCCGCGGGCCGGCCTGCTGGTGGCCAGTTCCCTGCTGGTTGACTACGTCCTCACGGTCGCGGTGTCGGTGTCGGCCGGTGTCGCGAACCTGACGTCCGCTATCACCGGGCTCGCCGCGCACAAGGTGCTCCTCGCGGTCGTCATCGTCGTCCTACTGACGATAATGAACCTGCGTGGGGTGCGCGAGTCCGGCACGGCGTTCGCCATCCCGACCTACGGCTTCGTGCTCGGCATCTTCGTAATGATCGTCACCGGGCTGGTCCAGGCGGCCGTCGGTCATCCGCCGCGGGCCGAGAGTGCTGGGTACCAGGTGGTCGCCGAGCGTGACTACGCGGGATTCGCCCTGGTGTTCCTGGTGTTGCGGGCGTTCGCCTCGGGATGCACGGCGCTCACCGGGGTCGAGGCGATCAGTAACGGGGTGCCCGCGTTCCGGAAGCCCAAGAGCCGCAACGCCGCGACCACCCTGCTGATGCTGGGGCTTATCGCAGTCACGATGTTCGGCGGCGTCACCGCGCTGGCTCTGATCTCCGACGTGCATGTCGCTKAGCACACCGGGGACCTGATCGGCGCCAGTGGTGAGCAGCGGACCGTGATCGCCCAGGTCGCCGCCGCCGTCTTCGGGGACGGATCGCCCGGCTTCGGCTACATCGCCGTCGTCACCGCTCTCATCCTGATGCTGGCGGCGAACACCGCCTTCAACGGCTTCCCGGTGCTGGGTTCGATCCTCGCCCGCGACGGCTACCTGCCGCGTCAGCTATACACCCGCGGTGACCGACTGGCCTACTCCAACGGGATCGTGCTGCTCGCCGGCTTCGCGATCCTGCTGATCGTCGTGTTTGACGCGCAGGTCACCGCCCTGATCCAGCTCTACATCCTCGGGGTCTTCATCTCGTTCACCCTCAGCCAGACCGGGATGGTGCGGCACTGGGCACGCATCCTGCGCTCGGACGACCCGGCGGCGTCCGATCCGGCCGCCCGCCGGCGGATCCGCCGGTCTCAGGCGATCAACTTCTTCGGCGCCTGCCTCACCGGCACCGTGCTGATCCTCGTGCTGGTCACGAAGTTCACCCACGGTGCCTGGATCGTCTGTCTGGCTATCCCGATCATCTTTCTCGGGATGCGGGGGATCAGGGCTCACTACGACCGGGTCGCGGTCGAACTCACCCCGGAACCCGGGCCGCCGACCCTGCCCTCCCGGATCCACGCCGTCGTCCTCGTCAGTAAGATCCATGCCCCGACACTGCGGGCCCTGGCCTACGCCAAGGCGTCGCGGCCGCACAGCCTCGTCGCGGTCACGGTCGCCGTCGACCAGGCGGAGGCCGATCGGCTCCGCAAGGCGTGGACGGAGCGGGGGATCACCGTCGATCTCGTGGTGCTGGCCTCCCCCTACCGGGAGGTGACCCGCCCGGTGCTGGACTACGTCGCCCGGATCAGGCGGGAGAGCCCCCGCGACGTCGTCGCCGTCTACGTCCCGGAGTACGTCGTCGGTCACTGGTGGGAGCATCTCCTGCACAACCAGAGCGCGCTGCGGCTCAAGGCCCGGCTGCTCTTCCAGCCCAGCGTCATGGTCACCAGCGTGCCCTGGCAGCTCGCCTCGTCCAGGCTGGCCGAGCAGCGGTTCGAACGAACCGGGGCGGGCGCGGTGCGACAGGGCCGGGCCACGCTTCCCGGCCCGTTGGAGCGGAAGCGGTGAGTCGACAGCGTCGGCCCGCGCGATCGCGCGTCTTCGGGGGCACCGCACGGCAGGCCCGCGTGCCGGGGATCGCGGTCGGCTCGCTGCTCGACCTCGACGTCGGGCCGGTGGCCCACGGCGGCTTCTGCGTCGCCCGCTCGGGCGGTCGGGTGGTGTTCGTCCGCCATGCCCTGCCCGGCGAACGGATTCGTGCCCGAGTTACCGACGCCTCCCACGAGCGGTACTGGCGGGCGGACGCGGTCGCCGTCCTGACGCCCTCGCCGGACCGGGTGGTCGCGCCCTGCCCGCACACCGGTCCAGGGTTGTGCGGGGGGTGCGACTGGCAGCATGCCGGCCTCGCGGCGCAGCGGCGCGGTAAGGCCGAGGTCGTGGCCGACGCCCTTCGGCGGTTCGGCGGCCTCGACGCCCGGGTCAGCCCCGCGCACGCCGGGTCCGGCCTAGGGACGGCGGCCGAGGCCGGACCCGGCGCCGAGCCGGCGCTGGAGGTGCTGGTCGAGGCGGTGCCCGTCGGCGGTCCGGAGCGGCTGACCGGATCCGACCGGCCCGGTGGCGCCGACGACGGACTGGCGTGGCGGACCCGGATGCGCTTCGCGGTGACGGCCGGCGGCGAGGTCGGGCTGCGGGCGAGCCGCTCGCACGAGGTGGTGGCGACGCCGGACTGCCGCATCGCCCACCCCCTCGTCCTCGCGGCGCTCGCCGGCCGGCGGTTTCCTGGGGCCGACGCCGTCGAGGTCGCGGCCAGCCCGGCGACCGGGCAGGTGGCCGTGGCGGTGCATCCCGCCGGTGCCGGGACGGTCGTCAACGACGAGCACGCCGGGACCGGCGAGGATCCCGGGGAGGTCGGAGCCCCCGGGGAGGTCGTCGAGGTGGTGGGGGGGCGGAGGTTCCGGCTCGGGCCGGAGGTGTTCTGGCAGGTCCATCCGGCGGCTCCCGGCGTGCTGGTGGACGCGGTCCGCGAGGCCCTGCGTCCCCGAGCCGGGGAGACCGCGCTCGACCTGTATGCCGGGACGGGCCTGTTCGCGGCGTTCCTCGCGGAGGATGTCGGCGCCGCTGGCCGCGTCATCGCGCTGGAGTCCGACGCCGCGTCGGTCGCGGCCGCGGCGAACAACCTCGCCGATCTGCCATGGGTCTCGCTGCGGGCGTTGCGGGTGACGCCGGCTACCGTTCGTGGGGTGGTCGGTACGGGCGGGCCGGCCGGCCGGGTCGATCTCGCGGTGCTCGACCCGCCGCGCACCGGGGCGGGCCCGGCGGTGGTGGCCGCGCTGCTCGCCCATCGCCCCCGCGCGGTCGCCTACGTCGCCTGCGATCCTGTCGCGCTGGGTCGGGACCTCGCCGCCGCGGCGGCCGCGGGCTACGACCTCGTCGTGTTGCGCGCCTTCGACCTGTTTCCGATGACCGCCCACGTCGAGTGCGTGGCACTGCTCGAGCCGCGCGGCGCGGACCGGAATCCGAACCTGGTGTGATTGCGTYGGTACCAGAAGTGTCGCCGGAAGGCCGTGGACTCCACTTCCGGCCGCTCCCGACACGACCTGGTCGTGCCGGCGTGTCGCCCGCGCGCCACGCCGACAGAGTGTGTGCATCCGCGTACTCGGATCCGGACCAATAGTGGACAACCGGGGAGGTGGATTCTACCGCGATCAGGCCTATTGCCTGACGGTCTACGAGGAACTCACATGTCGGGTGCCCGTCTGCAAGGGGCCAGACGGGCTGCGTAGACTTTGCCGGACCCGGACCGATCCCCTTTCGGGAGAGGGAGTTCACGCCGTGTCGCTTCTGTCCACGATCAGTAGTCCGCAGGACGTCAAGCGCCTCGACCACGAGGAGCTCGCCACCCTGGCGGCCGAGATCCGTGATTTCCTCATTCACGCAGTCGCGCGTACGGGAGGTCACCTCGGGCCGAATCTGGGGGCTGTCGAGCTGACGTTGGCAATACATCGTGTGTTTGATTCGCCATTCGACCGCATCCTTTGGGACACCGGCCATCAGTCCTATGTGCACAAGATTCTGACCGGCCGGGCGGACGATTTCTCCGGGCTGCGCCAGCGGGGTGGCCTTTCCGGCTACCCCAGCCGGRCCGAGTCCGAGCACGACATCATCGAGAATTCGCACGCCTCGACCGCCCTGTCCTACGCCGACGGGCTGTCGCGTGCCTACGCGCTGCGTGGTGAGGACCGGGCCGTCGTCGCCGTCGTCGGTGACGGCGCCCTGACCGGCGGGATGTGCTGGGAGGCGCTGAACAACATCGCCGCCGACGACCGGCCCGTCGTCATCGTCGTCAACGACAACGGCCGCTCCTACGCACCGACGATCGGCGGCCTCGCCGACCACCTCGCCGCGCTGCGGCTGGCGCCCGAGTACGAGCAGGTCCTCGACGTCGTCAAGCAGGTCCTCGGCCGCACCCCGCTGGTCGGCCCCCCGCTGTTCGACGCGCTGCACGGCATCAAGAAGGGCATCAAAGACGTCGTCCAGCCGCAGGGCATGTTCGAGGACCTCGGCCTGAAGTACGTCGGCCCGGTCGACGGCCACGACGTCGTCGCGGTCGAGTCGGCCCTGCGCCGGGCTCGGGATTTCGGCGGGCCCGTCATCGTCCACTGCGTGACCCGCAAGGGCTTCGGCTACCCGCCGGCGGAGCAGGACGACGCCGACAACTTCCACGGCGTCGGCATCATCGACCCGGCGACCGGCAAGYCGGTGTCGACGTCGAAGACCATCAGCTGGACGAGCATCTTCTCGGACGAGATCGTGCAGATCGGTTCCGAGCGGCCCGACGTCGTCACGCTGACCGCCGCGATGCTCCAGCCGGTTGGTCTCGGCGCCTTCGCCAAGGCCTACCCGGACCGGGTGTTCGACGTCGGTATCGCCGAGCAGCACGCCGTCACCTCGGCCGCCGGGCTCGCGATGGGTGGGCTMAAGCCCGTCGTGTGTCTCTACGCCACGTTCCTCAACCGCGCGTTCGACCAGGTCCTGATGGACGTCGCCCTGCACCGCCAGCCCGTGACGTTCGTGCTCGATCGGGCCGGCATCACCGGGGAGGACGGGGCGTCGCACAACGGCATGTGGGACCTGTCGTTCCTGCAGGTCGTCCCGGGGCTCGCGATCGCCGCCCCGCGGGACGCGCCGACCCTGCGGGCGGAGCTGCGTGAGGCCGTGGGTGACACCGACGGCCCGACCGTCGTGCGTTTCCCCAAGGGCAAGGTCGCCGTGGACGTGCCGGCGATTGACACGGTCGGCGGGGTGGACGTGCTCTACCGTTCGCCGAAGGTGGCCCAGCGCCGCGAGGTGCTGCTGGTCTCCATCGGCGCGATGGCCGCCACCTGCCTGGAGGTCGCGGAGCGGGTCGCGAGCCAGGGCATCGGCATCACCGTTGTCGACCCGCGGTGGGTCAAGCCACTGGACCCGGCGCTGATCGATCTTGCCCGCGCCCACGACCTCGTCGTCACCGTCGAGGATAACGGCCGGGTCGGCGGGGTCGGGGCGGCGCTGGCCCAGCTGCTGCGCGACGCCGACGTTGACGTGCCCCTGCGGGACTTCGGCATCGCCCAGCGCTTCCTCGACCACGGCAAGCGGGACGAGGTCATGGCCGAGGTCGGGCTTGCCCCGCAGGACCTCGCCCGCAAGGTCGTCGAGGCCGTCGCGAAGCGCCAGCCGGCGATCGAGGACGACCCGACCTCGCCCGGCGAAGCGGCCCCGGCGGGCGAGCGGGCCGGCGAGGCCATCGGCGACCAGCGCTGACCGCGGCGCGCTGACCCCGGTGCTCTGACTCGGGTGCGCTGATCCCGGTGCTCTGACTCGGGTGCGCTGATCCCGGACGCACCCGGGTGCCGCCCGGTCATCGGGGTCCGACGGGCAAGGACCCGCCACCGTGTCGGGATCCGCCACCGTGTCGGGGCCCGGCGCGGTGGCGGCCCGACCGCCGTCCTAGGCTGACCAGGTGGGTGAGCACACCGTGTCGGCGCGCCAGGGCGCCGCCTCCCGCCGCCGGGCTGGGCACGGCCCACGCTGGTGGGCCGTGCGTGGTGCGCTTCTGGTGGCCCTCGGGCTACTGGTTCTCGCCATGGTCAGCCAGTGGAACGAGATCGAGGAGTCCGTCCGCTCGCTCACCGTGGGCGGCGTGGTGGCCTCGGGTGTGGTCACCGTGCTTGCCGTCGGTACCACCGTGTTGTCCTGGCGGGCGTTGCTGGGGGGGTTGGGCGCCGCGCTTCCCCTGCGGGCCGCTGTGCGGATCTTCTTCGTCGGGCAGATCGGCAAATATATCCCGGGCAGCGTGTGGCCGGTGCTCGCGCAGATGGAGCTCTCCCGCGACCACGGCGTCTCCCGGCCGAAGGCGGCTTCGGCGAGCCTGGTCGTGTTGGCGCTCGCGGTGCCGAGCGGGGGGCTCGCCGCGGCGGTCACCCTGCCGTTCGTCTCCGCGCAGGCGCTCGCCGACTACTGGTGGGCGCTGGCGGTCGTGCCCGTCTTCGTCGTCGTGCTCTGTCCCCCGGTGCTGTCCCGCCTGCTGGCGCTGGCATTCCGGCTGCTGCGCCGCCCACCGCTGACCGAACCGCTGCCCCCGCGGGCCGTCGCCGCCGGAGCCGGCTGGTTGCTGCTCAGCTTCTGCTGCTATGGGGTGGCGACCTGGCTGCTCGTCCGGGATCTGCATCCGGCGGTCGGTGGCGGCCGGCTGTTGCTGCTCTCCCTCGGGGCCTATGCCCTGGCCTGGACCGCCGGATTCCTGGTACTGGTGCTGCCCGCCGGGGCGGGGGTGCGGGAGGCGGTGCTGGTGCTGGCGCTGGCGCCGGCGGTCGCCAGCGGGCCGGCGACCCTGGTCGCGTTGGTGGCGCGGCTTCTCGCCACGATCGCCGACCTGGTCTGGGCGCTCGTCGGTGTCGCCCTACGGCAGCGGGGTGCTCGGCTGTTGTGTACTGATGATGCGATGCAGGAGCGAATGTGAGGAAAGTGGGAGGAGGGTGGGGGGTGCACCATGACCCGCAACGGCCACCCGGGTGGCCCCCGCCCGTCCCGCCGATCTCGTGGGGCGGCCCCGGGTGGCCGGGCGGGCCGCCGGCACCCCGCCGTAGTCGGGCCCGGTGGCTGATCCCGCTCGTCCTCGTGCTCGCCCTCCTGACCGGCGCGGGCGGAACCGGTCTGTTCCTGCTCCTCCGCTCCACCGACGGCCCTGCCAACGCCGTCCGCGCCTACCTGATGGAGGTCAGGGACTCGCGCTACGAGGCCGCTTACGTCCGCCTCTGCCCGTCGGTCCAGGAACGCCGCCCAGCGTCCGAGTTCGCCATCATCATGCGGGCTCTGGACGATGTCCAGGGCGGTATCGCCTCGTTCGCCGTGCGAAGAGTGCAGATCCACCGGTCCGTGGGTTCCCCGACGGTCCGGGAGGTTCAGGTCGACGTCCGGCGCGGCAGCGCCGCGGCGAGCCACGAGACGTACCAGGTGGGAAAGGAATCCGGAAGCTACTGCCTGCTGACGCCCGGCGCCCCGTTCTCCTTGGACCCGTCGCTGCCCCCGGATCTTCAGCAGCCGGGCCCGTTCGATGATTCCCCCGGCGATGGCCGACGCGGCGGTGGCGACGACGAGCCACCGGTCCGCACGGCCTGACCGGCGCCGATGGTCAGGGCGGCCGATTGGATCAGCGCAGGGTGGCGACCCCCGGCGGGGCGAAGCGCTGCCCGGTGACGGCCTCGCTGATGCCGCTACGGTCCAGGTAGGGCGTGATGCCGCCGAGGTGGAACGGCCAGCCGGCGCCGAGGATCATGCACAGGTCGATGTCGGCGGCCTCCGCGACGATCTTCTCGGTCAGCATCAGATGGATCTCCTCGGCGAGCGCCCGCAGCGCCGCCTCGCGTACCTCGTCCCCGGTCAGCGGGGTGGCGGCCGGGGACGGCGTGAAGATGAGCGCGGCGGCGTCCGGGTCGACGGTCTGGACGCCGTCCGGGCCCGTGGTGTAGACGCCGCTCCGGCCCGCCTCGACCAGCCGGGCGAGAGCCGTCGGCCGCCGGAACCGGTCCGGGAACGCCGCGTGCAGTGTCTCCGCGACGTGCAGGGCGACCGGCGGCCCGACGAGGGCGAGCAGGGTCATCGGGGACATCGGCAGCCCCAGCGGATCGAGGGCGTGGTCGGCCTCCTCGAGCGGCGTACCGCCCTCTGTCGCGCCGAGCACCTCCCCGAGGAACCGCGTCAGCAGCCGGTTGACGACGAACGCCGGGGCATCGGCGACCAGGACCGCGTTCTTCTTCAGGTTCTTCGCCACGGCCAGCGTCGTCGCGATGGTGGCGTCGTCGCTGCGGGCAGCGCGGACCACCTCGACCAGGGGGAGGACCGACACCGGATTGAAGAAGTGCAGCCCGGCTACCCGTTCGGGATGATCGAGCCCAGCGGCCATCTCGGTGACCGACAGCGCCGAGGTGTTCGTCAGGAGCACGGCCGTGGGCGCCACGACGGCCTCGAGCTCCGCGAGCACGGTCCGCTTGACGGCCAGGTTCTCGAAGACGGCCTCGATGACGAGGTCCGCGTCCGCGAAGGCGTCCTTGGTCAGGGATCCGGTGACGTTCGCCTTGTAGCGGTTCGCCTGGTCGGGGGTGATGCGGTGGCGCAGCAGGAGGTTGTCGACCTCCTGGTGGACCCCCGCGACCCCGGCGTCGAGCCGGGCCTGGTCGATGTCGGTGAGCACCACCGGCACCTCGAGCCGGTGCGCGAACACGAGGGCGAGCTGGCTTGCCATGAGGCCGGCGCCGACCACCCCGACCTTCGTCACGGGCCGGGCCAGCGCCGGGTCMGGCCCGCCCACCGGCCGCTTCGCCCGCTTCTGCACGAGGTCGAAGGAGTACAGGCTGGCGGCGAGTTCGTCGCTGACGGACAGATCGGCGAGGGCCTCGGTCTCGGMCGCGTACCCGGTGGCGCGGTCGGCGGTCTCGGCGAGCGCGAGGAGGTCCAACGCCCGGTAGGCGGCCGGCGCGGCCCCGTGCAGCTTCGCGTCGGCGAGCGTCCGGCCCCGTGCGATCGCCTCCGCCCAGCCCGCCCCCCGCTCGACCGGCGCGCGGGCGGCCACCGGGTCGACATCGCCGCGCAGCACCTGGCCCACCCAGCGCAGCGCCTCCGCCAGGAAGTCCGCCGGCTCCAGCAGCACGTCCCCGAGACCCAGCTCGAACGCCTGCCGGCCGCGCAGCATGCGGTTCTGGCTGAGCGCGTTGCCGATGACGACGGACACCGCCCGTTCGGCGCCGATGAGGTTGGGCAGCAGCTGGGTGCCGCCCCAGCCCGGGACGAGGCCGAGGAAGACCTCTGGGAAGGCGAGTGCGGGAATGCCGGCGGACAGCGCCCGGTAGTCGCAGTGCAGGGCCAGCTCCAGCCCGCCGCCCAGCGCCACCCCGTTGACGAGGGCGAAGGTCGGGACCTTCCGGTCACCCAGGCGACCCTCACCCACCCGGGCGAAGGCCTCGTGCCCGAGGCGGCCGAGCGCCGCGAGCGAGGGGCGGATCCGCTCCGGGTCGGTGAGCGATGAGCGGAAGGACAGGTCCGCACCCACGCTGAAGATGAACGGCTTGCCGGTGACGGCGATCGCGGCGACCGGCGGGTCGTGCGCCTCGATCTCGTCGACGGCGGCGAGCAGGGACCGCAGGCCGGCCGGGCCGAAGGTGTTCGGCCGGGTGTGGTCATGACCGTTGTCGAGGGTGATCAGGGCGACRGGCCCGGCCACCTCGGGCAGCCGCGCGTAGYGGACGTGGGCGGCCGTGACGACCTCGCCCGGGAAGGACAGGGTCACCTCGTCGATGGTCATGGATCTCCCCTCGGTTCCGCCGCGGGCCCGGTCGTGTCGGACGGGTCGTCCCGGGTCGGTCGTCGTGCCTGCTCGGTCGTCGTACCTGCTCAGTTGGCCGCGGCGTGGTGCGGATTCGCCCAGATCGTGGTGGCGCCCATGCCGAGACCCACGCACATCGCCGTCATGCCATAGCGCACCTCGGGATGCTCGGCGAACTGCCGGGYGAGCTGGGTCATCAGGCGCACCCCGCTGGACGCCAGTGGGTGACCGAACGCGATGGCCCCGCCGTACGGGTTGACCCGGGGATCGTCCTCGGCGATGCCGAAGTGGTCGAGGAAGGCCAGGACCTGCACGGCGAAGGCCTCGTTCAGCTCGAACAGGCCGATGTCGTCGATGGTCAGGCCGGTGCGGGCCAGCGCCTTCTCCGTCGACGGGATCGGCCCGACGCCCATCACCTCGGGGGGGACTCCGGCGAACGCGAAACCCACCAGGCTCATCTTCGCCGGCAGGCTTAGCTCGGCCGCCACCTCGGCGGCGGCGAGCAGGCAGCCGGTGGCGCCGTCGTTGAGCCCGGCGGAGTTGCCCGCGGTCACCCGCCCGTGCGGCCGGAACGGCGTGCGCAGCCCGGCGAGCCCCGCCTGCGTGGTGTCCGGTCGCGGCGGCTCGTCGACGGTGACGAACTCCCAGCCCGTCTCGACGTGCCGGGCGGCCACCGGGACGAGGTCGGGCTGGATCTGACCGTTCGCGTACGCCTTGGCGACCTTCTCCTGGGAGGCCAGAGCGAAGGCGTCCGCCCGCGATTTGGTGATCTTGGGGTACCGGTCGTGCAGGTTCTCGGCGGTCGAGCCCATCACCAGCGCGGAGGTGTCCACGAGCCGTTCGGCGACGAACCGGGGGTTGAGGTCGGCGCCTTCGCCCATCGGGTGGCGGCCCATGTGTTCCACCCCGCCGGCCACGGCCACGTCGTAGGCGCCGACGGCGATCGACGAGGCCGTCGTGGTCACCGCCGTGACGGCGCCTGCGCACATCCGGTCGATCGCGAAGCCCGGCACCGTTTCCGGCAACCCGGACAGGATGGCGGCGACCCGGCCGATGGTCAGGCCTTGATCGCCGATCTGGGTGGTGGCCGCGATCGCCACCTCGTCGATCCGCTCGGGGGGGAGGGAAGGATTGCGTCGCAGCAGCTCCCGGATCACCCGCACGATCAGATCGTCGGCACGGGTCTCGGCGTAGACGCCCTTGGCCTTCCCGAACGGGGTTCGGACCCCGTCGACGAACACGACGTCGCGTACGAAGTTTCTGGATGATCCGAACACGGGACCTCCCGACCCGCGGCCGCCACCGACCGCCGGTTCGTCGCCGTCGAACGTCGGCCGTTGTCCGAAACCCGGTTCCAGGGCCTGGACAGCCARCCGGCACCGGCGCGGATACCGCCGGCACGGCTAGCCTACGGCAGCGGTTACCAGCCGGTAGACATCCCGGAGCCATGGATGCCGGATGCCCGGGGAGGCCGATGCCGTGATGCGCCGGTCCGTCCCTGGCCCACGACCCGCGGATCCGGTCGTCAGCCCGCCGGCTCGGCTGCCGGTTCGGCCGGTTCGGCCGGTTCCGTCGGTTCGGCCGGCGGCTCGGCGAGGACGGTGAGCAGGGGAGCGGCCGTCAGCTTGATCTGCCAGGGGCGTGCCCCGCCGGTCCGCAGCGCCCCGGCGACGGCCGTGTCCGTCAGGGGATTCGGCGGGGACCAGGCGAGCCGCCGGGACAACGCGGGCTCGAGGAGGTTTTCCACCGGCATCGTGTGGGCGGCGGCGAGGGCGGCCAGCGCGGCCCGCACCCGGGCCAGCCGCGACGCGGCCACCGGGTCGCGCTCGGCCCAGCGGTTGGGCGGCGGCAGACCGTCGCCGCCCGGTCCGGCCGGGGCGGGCAGCTCCTCCTCGGGCAGTGCGGCGGCGCCACGCAGGGCGTCGAGCCAGACGTTCGCGGTGCGGCGGATCCGTGGTCCGGAGAAGATGGGCAGCCGGACCAGCGCGGCCGCGTCGGTGGGGGCGTTCAGCACGGCGTCCATGATCGCGCTGTCCGGGAGGACGCGACCCGGCGCGACGTCACGGGTACGAGCTAGCCGGTCCCGGGCGGTCCACATCGCCCGGACCGCCGCCAGCTGGCGGCGGGACCGGGCTCGGTGGATCCCGCTCGTCCGGCGCCACGGCTCGGCCCGTGGCTCGCGTGGCGGGGCCGCGACGATCGCGGCGAACTCCTGCCGGGCAAACTCGATCTTGTTCTGTTCGATCAGCTCCGCCTCGAGCGCGTCGCGCAACTCCACCAGCAGCTCGACGTCGAGTGCCGCGTAGCGCAGCCACGGCTCGGGAAGCGGGCGGGTCGACCAGTCCGCGGCCGAATGGCCCTTCTCCAGCCCGTAGCCCAGCACCCGTTCGACCATTATCCCCAGCCCGACCCGTTCGTAGCCCAGCAACCGGCCGGCGAGCTCCGTGTCGAACAGCAGACTCGGCCGCAGACCGAGCTCGGACAGGCACGGAAGGTCCTGGCTGGCGGCGTGCAGCACCCATTCGACCCCGCCCACCGCGTCCTGGATGACGCWCAGATCCTCGAGCGCGATCGGATCGAGGAGCAGCGAGCCCGTGCCCCGCCGTCGGATCTGGACGAGGTAGGCCCGCTGGCTGTACCGGTAACCGGACGCACGTTCGGCGTCGAACGCGACCGGCCCGATGCCGGCCGCGAGGCGTTCCGCCGCCGCGGCGAGTTCCGCGGTGTCAACGATGACGGGGGGTACCCCGTCCGCAGGGATGAGCAGCGGGATGGGCTCATGAGCACCGGTGCTGGGCTGTACCTCCACCTCTGCGCTGACACCCCCGCTGACCTGCTGTGTTGATTCAGGAACCGTCGACGTCACGATCGGTGATCGTACGTCTGAATCCTGACGGAGGTAGCCGTGTCCTACAGCGAATCGCGTTATTTATACGCTTTGTAACGACGTGGTAATGGGAGGTGTGYGCGGTGGAAGGTCGGCCGCGGCGCGCGGTGGGTGGTGCGGTGCTGTCCGTCCGGCGGGCCGGTGTGACGCGGTCAACTCCGGCGAGTTGGTAGCGTGATGACTCCGGACAGTTGTGGGGGAAGCCCGGCCATGGCCGCGAGCAGGTCCCCGAACGCGAGCAGGTGGGCGACCGTCGCCGAGGCGCTCCAAGGCAGCCGGCCCTGCGTGTCCGGCCCCGCGGGGCCGCGGTCGGATGCGAGGGCGGTCTCCGCCCAGTCGGGTGACCAGGAGCAGCGCAGCTCCACGTCGAAACTGTCCCCGTCGGCCGCGAGCACACCGAAGCGTTGTGACGCGGTGGCCGTGACCGTGCCGCCCAGGGCGCGCACGCCCGCGCCGTGCGCCTCCAATGATTCCCGCAGCCACGACCAGGCGACCTCGGCGAGCAGGGGATCGCCGGCGATCTCCCGGTCGATGCTCGCGCGGGCGTAGCAGACGATGCGGGCCGTGCCCTGCCAGGCCGGCTGTCCCTGGGGATCCATGAGCAGGATGAGCCGGCCGGCCGCGGTGTCGGCCTCGTCCCCRGTCAGCCCGCCGGCCAGAGCGAAGGAGAACGGCGCGACCCGGGTGGGTGCCGCCACCTCGTGCACCGCCACCTCCGGGCGTAGCCGCGCGATCCCCGCGCGCAGGGCGTCGGTGACCGCGAGGAAGATCGGAGGGCTCGCCTCGGATGACTGCGCGACCCCCATGACGGCAACGGTAGGACGTCGGTCGTGATCATGCTGGCCAGACGCCGGAGCGTACGGGTTCGGTCCCGTTGCGTGCGGGCGGGAACCGGTGAGCCGGTGTCCGGAGTACCCCGGCTGAGGGGCGGAACTGTGCAGGCTCACGCCGGGATCCGCGCGGCGGCACGATCGCGGCCGCGGAGATCTCGGACTGCGGGGGTCTCGCGCACGGGCCTCGGCCGGGTCGTCGGCCGCTCCGCGGGGGCCGGCCCGACCAGCACCGCGGTGCCACAGGAGGTGCAGGCCCACTCCGGGCAGTCGTCACCGTGCCCGTCGGAGYACGGAGGTTGCTCGAAGATGCGCTCGTCGCGGCATGCGATGCAGACGAGAACGATGTGATCCTCGGCGCTCATCCGGACCTGTTCCACTCGACCACCACTCCCCGCGCACGTCTGCCCGTGATGCGTCCCGTTGGATCGTGGTGGGCGCATAACCACGGATCGCGCGCCATTCGCCACGGCCGGAGGGAGAGGAACGCGGGATGACGCGCACCCTCTACCCCAATTCCGACCGGACTGACGGTGCCACGGGACGAGCGGATGTCCGTGCATTCTCTCCGGCGTGTCGCGTGAGCCCGTCTCGGGGCGGTGCGGGGCGGATCGCCCGGTCTGTGGGCCGGTGGGGTCGGGCCGGCCCCAGGCTCAGCCCGCCTGGCCGGCCGGCTTCGAGGTGGGGCGTGCCGGCTCCGCGTTGCCCAGCCGGACGGCGTCGCCGCGCAGCCAGTGCCGCTCGACGAAGAACGGGGCGACAGGCAGCACCGCGGCGATCAGCGCGAGTACGGTCCGCTTACGGCGCCAGCGCCCGACCATCGAGAGGTAGCCGATGAGGGCGCAATAGGTGAGGAAGAGCACGCCGTGGATCGGGCCGAGGATCCGCACGCCGATCGGGTAGCCGGCACCGTATTTGATCGCGGTCGCGACGAGCAGCAGAAGGAAGGACGACGCCTCGGCGAGCGAGACGACGCGGGCCAGGGCAAGGGGCTGGAAGGCGCCGCTCGGGGCACGACCGGTCATCGGTGACTCCTCGTCGTAGCAGATGGCGTCGTAGCAGACGGTGTAGTAGCAGACGGCGTAGCAGATGACACTGAGGTGTTCCACTGTTCGGGCGCCTTGGCGCTCCGGGACCCGGGACGCGCCGTGGCCGTGCCACGGCGACCGCGGGATTCGTCACGTCCGCTCGATCGTTCGTCCCCGTCCGCCGAGCGCGGCCTCGACGGGCGGGAGCGCCCGACRCCGGCTGAACCTGGAAGTTCTTCTACTCAGAGTAGAAGATAGCGGATGTGCAACGTTCCGGTTCGTACTCCCCGGTCCTCGCCGCTGGGAGCCGTCAGGCCCGTGTGGTGGCCCATCCCGCTACGGCCGTCCTCCCACACCTCCCACAGGCGTGCAACGATCGACCCATGCCTGTCCTCCACGTTGACGCGCGACCCGGATCCGGGCCGGKTGGCGTCTCGCCCCCGCCGAGCGGTGCAGCGCTCGCCCGGCGGCCCGGCCTGGCCGACACCGCGCCCTTCCTGCGTGCCTGTCGACGGGAGCACCCCGGGACCACGCCGGTGTRGTTCATGCGTCAGGCCGGGCGGGTCCTGCCCGAGTACCGGGCCCTGCGCGCGGGAGTCGCCATGCTCGACTCCTGCCGGGACGCCGAGATGATCACGGAGATCACGCTCCAGCCGGTACGCCGGTTCCGGCCGGACGCGGCGATCTTCTTCTCCGACATCGTGGTGCCCCTGGTCGCGATCGGCCTCGACATCGACATCGTCGCCGGGATCGGACCGGTGGTGGCCGAGCCCGTGYGGGACGCCGTCGGGCTCGCCGCGTTGCGTGCACTGGAGCCGGACGACGTTCCCTACGTGGYCGACGCGGTCCRGTTCCTGCTGGCCGAKCTGGGTTCAACCCCGCTGATCGGGTTCGCCGGGGCGCCGTTCACCCTCGCGAGCTACCTCATCGAGGGCGGACCGAGTCGCGACCACGCCCGCACCAAGGCGTTGATGTACAGCGAACCGAAGCTCTGGCACGCCCTGCTGGCCCGGCTCGCCGACATCACCACCGCCTTCCTGCGCGTCCAGGTGGATGCCGGTGTTGACGCGCTGCAGCTGTTCGACTCCTGGGCCGGGGCGCTGGACGAGGCGGACTACCGTCGCTACGTCGCGCCGCACAGCGCTCGGGTGCTGGCGGCCTTCGCCGGTGAGGTGCCGCGCATCCACTTCGGTGTGAACACCGGTGAGCTGCTCGCCGCGATGGGCCAGGCGGGTGCGGACGTCGTCGGCGTCGACTGGCGGGTCCCTCTCGACGAGGCCGCCCGGCGGATCGGGCCCGGTCATGCCGTGCAGGGAAACCTCGACCCGACCGCGGTCTTCGCCCCCGAACCGGTGCTCGCCGCCAAGGTGCGCGACGTCTGCGCCCGCGGGGCCGAGGCAGAGGGGCACGTGTTCAACCTCGGCCACGGGGTGCTGCCGCAGACCGATCCGGGCGTGCTCGCGCACGTCGCCGACCTTGTCCACGGCGGATGATCCACGGCGGATGATCCGCCTTCATCGGGCCGGTTCACTGGCACCGGCCCGATGGTGAAAGCTGGCGGGCGGCACCACTCAACGTGAAGGGCGGCAGGAACGTGCGGGTTGTGATCGTCGGTGGGGGTATCGCCGGGCTCTCGGCCGCCCGCGCCTTGGCCGGGCACGCCGAAGTGACCGTCCTCGATGCGGCGGACCGGGTCGGTGGCAAGCTGCGTACCACCCCGATCGAGGGTCTGGACGTCGAAGAGGGCGYGGAGTCCTTCCTCGCCCGGGTTCCCGACGGACTCCGCCTGGCCCGGCAGATCGGGCTCGGGCACGAGATCGTGCATCCGGCCACGACGTCAGCCTCACTGTGGATCCGCGGCCGGCTGCATCCCATCCCCCCGAACACCCTGCTCGGAGTGCCGACCGACGTCCTCGGCCTGCTCCGCTCGCGGGTGCTGTCCCCGTGGGGGCTGGTGCGGGCCGCCGCCGACCTGGTGCTGCCGCGGACGCGTTTCGCCGACGATCCGACCGTCGGTCGCTACGTCGGCACGCGGGTCGGGCGCGAAGTCGTCGACCTGCTGGTGGATCCGCTGCTCGGGGGGGTGTATGCGGGCCGGGCCGACGCGCTGTCGCTGCGGGCGACCGTGCCCCAGCTCGTCCCCATCTTCGCCGAGGACCGCTCGCTGCTCCTCGGCGCGCACCGGGTGCGGGCCCGTACCGGACCCGCGACGACGACCTCGACGGCGCCGCTGTTCGCCACGCTTCGGGGGGGGCTGGGCTCCTTCGCGGCGCGAGTGGCGGCGCAGTCCGGCGCCACCGTGCGCACCGGGGTGCTCGTCCGCTCGATCGCGAAGACCGCGGGCGGCTGGCAGGTCAACTGTGACCGGGTGGGCGGCGCGGACGCCCTCGGGCCGTTCCAGGCCGACGCCGTGATCCTCGCGGTGCCTGCCGGGGTGGCCCGCGCCCTGCTGGCGCCGCTGGCCCCGCATGCCTCCGCCCCGCTTGCCGGCGTGCCCTACGCCTCGGTCGGCCTGGTGACGCTGGTCTACCGGGACGCCGCGCCGCCACCCGGCAGCGGATTCCTCGTGCCCGCCCGGGCGGGCACCGCGGTGAAGGCGGCCACCTTCCTGTCCGCCAAGTGGCCGCACCTGGGCTCCGACCGGCTCACGGTGGTGCGGGCGAGCATCGGCCGCGCCGGTGCCGAACAGGACCTGCAGCGCGGGGATGTGGAGCTCGCCGGGGTGGCGGYGGCGGAGATCGCGCAGATCACCGGCCTGTCCGGTCGGCCGGTAGCGACCCGGGTGAGTCGCTGGGGCGGGGCGCTCCCGCAGTACCTGCCGGGTCATCTCAACCGGATCGCCGCGGTGCGCCGGGGGCTTCCAGCGGGGATCGCCCTCGCCGGCGCGGGATACGACGGTGTAGGCATCCCGGCCTGCATCCGGTCGGGGGAGACCGCCGCGCACGCGGTGCTGAGGGCTACCCGGACGGCGCAGGGCAGTCCGGCCGATCCGGTGGGCCCGGGAATCTGATCACGTGCACCGGCCCGGACCGCGTCCGGYCGCCGGTGAAGGAGGCTGGGAATGTCGGAGTCTACGAAATCGGCCCGCGAACTCAACGCGGAGCTGCTCTACACGGGATGGTCGGTCTTCGCGGCCGACCGTCCGCTACCCGCCGAGCGGACCCCGCTGATCGACGAGGCGACCGCCCTGCTCGACGGGGCGCTGGCCAAGGACGTCTACACCCGCGGTGTCTACGAGATCTCGGGCTACCGGGCCGATGCGGACCTGATGGTCTGGTGGACGAGCCCGGACCCGGACCTGCTGCAGGAGACCTACCAGCGGTTCCGGCGGACGGCCCTGGGCGGGCACCTGCGTCCGGTGTGGTCGGCGGTCGGCCTGCACCGGCCGGCGGAGTTCAACCAGAACCACATCCCCGCCTTCGTCCGGCGGGAGGACCCCCGCGGTTATCTCTGCGTCTACCCGTTCAACCGCTCGCTGGAGTGGTACCTGCTGCCGGACTATGAACGGCGCGGGATGCTAGCCGAGCACGGGATCATGGGCCGGGAGTACGAGGACGTCCGGGCCAACACGGTGGCTTCGTTCGGACTGGGCGACTACGAGTGGCTGCTCGYCTTCGAGGCGGATGAGCTGCACCGGATCGTCGACTGCATCCGGCACCTTCGGGCCAGCGCGGCGCGACGGCACACCAGGCTGGAGACGCCGTTCTACACCGGTGCCCGCAAGCCGCTGGCGGACGTCGTCACCGCCCTGCCCTGAGGCGGCTGGCTGCCGGGTAGACCGGCGGAGGACCGGGACGGCAGCCGGCGCCTGCCTGGGCGCCCCCACCCGTCCGGCAGGCGCCGACCGTCCCGTGACTGTGCTCACCGGCCTCACCCGGGCGGCATCACTCCAGGTGACATCAATCCCGGGGACATCACCCCGGCGATATCACGTCGGCGACGTCGCACGGGGCGCGCCGGATCGCACAGCCCCACCCCCCGGCGCCCGCGGGGGCGGGCAGCCGACGGATCCCGAGTCGAGACCCGCGATCCATAACGCAGAGTAGCATTATCACCGCTGTTTGTGTGCGCAGTGTATGCGTCAGGCGTCCGTGGGTCGATGGTGTCCGTCATGTCCGCATCGGTGGGCGGACTTGGAAGGTTCGTCGACTCGGAAGGTTCGTCATGGCGGTCGCTGCCCGACGACCGCATCTCTGTTACTGTGAGTCGCCATAAACGCACGGATCACGCCATCGCCACGGTCGGCGGTCGGGGCGCCACGCCGCCATCGCCTGGCCGGGCCGCTGGTAAATCGTCTTGGCGCAGCCGGTAACGTTGCCCCCGTGACCACGGAGCGCCACCCGTGTCGGCGTCCGGTACTCCAGTTCGCTCCGGTGTGTGCCGACACACTCCAGCGGGACCTGGATGATGCGTGCGTTCGGCTCGTCGTTCGGGATGGCCCACAGTCAGTGGCGGGGGGAAGATCGCTGGAGGTCCGGTCGATGTACCACCGAGGGATGAATTCGTGGCTGTCTGAGCGAGGGGTGCCGCGGGCCGCCGAACGGGGAGGACGATGACACCTCCGGGCCCGCTCGGATCCTCGTTCGGGCTCGGGCACGTGCCGGCGCCACTGGGCCAGTCCATTCGGCCGGGTCCGGTCGGTGTCGTCAACGCGCACCGTCGCGGTGCTGGGGGGGACCACGAGTGACGGAGACGGTGTCCGGCGGCACGCGCGCGACCGCTGGGTCGAACTTCGTTCCGCGCACCCGCGGCGGGCAGGGGATGCCGTTCCCGCCGGACGCGCCGGCGGGAACGGCCGGCCGGCCCGCCGGCGCACCGCCGAGCCGCACGGCCACCGGGCCCGGCGGGCGGCACAGCGCGGGGAGGGTGAGCCCGGCCGCCGTCGAGACGGGCGGCTACCGCGCTCAGGTGACCTGGGAACGGCGTTACGTCCGGCTGCTTGTCCTGTTCGACGCGGCCGCCTGCGTGGTGGCAGCGGGGCTCGCGTATTTCGTGCGATTCGGCGACCTGGTCGACTTCGGCACCCAGCCGGTGTCCTCCAAGCCGTACATCCTCATGACGGTTCTGCTGCCGCTCGCCTGGGTGCTGGCGATGTCCCTGAACCGGGCCTACGAGAGCCGGTTCCTCGGTGGCGGGTCGGAGGAGTTCCGGCGGGTGGTCAACACGGCGGCCCGGTTCACCGCGGCGGTGGCCATCGCCTCGTACGCGACGAAGGCGGAGATCGCCCGTAGTTACGTGCTGATCGCCTTCCCGGCCGCGACCCTGWTCTCCATGGTGGGTCGGGTCGTCGGCCGCGGCCTCCTACACCGGATGCGCCGGGCGGGCCGCTGCCTGCACCGGGTGCTCGTGGTCGGGGCCGGGGAGTCGGCTGCCACCCTGGTCCGGCTGGCCCAGCGGGATCCGACGTCGGGTTGGGCGGTCGTCGGTGTCGTGCTCGACCGCTCGCCCGGCCGGCACAGTCACGACTCCCCGGAACGCAGTGGGTTCGACCTGCTCGGGGTGCCGATCGTCGGCACCTCGGAAACCCTGCACACGGCCATCCGGGCGACGTACGCCACCACGGTTGCCATCAGTCCGCAGATGGACGGCGAGACGTTGCGCCGGGTGCTGTGGACGCTGGAGGGCAGCGACGTCGACGTGCTGGTCTCCTCGGCGCTGACCGACGTGACCGGGCCGCGGATCTCGATTCGTCCGGTGGCCGGGCTGCCGCTGCTGCACATCGAGGAGCCGGAGCTCACC